>CAYNVA010000605.1:0-6461 GCA_964400575.1 uncultured Thermodesulfobacteriota bacterium
ACTAATTTAAAAAACTGAAAAGAGGTCGGGCCAGCCAGCCATATTTACCGCAAAGGGTGCCGGCATCCCGTGCCCCGTATCACCGGCCAGGCACAGCGGAGAGCCCTTTATTTTTATTGACACGCCACCCGCATCCGCCTATATAGTTTGCAGGCTTTCCTGATTCCTATCAAGCATCTGACTTACGCAAAAGATTAGCCGGGGTGTTTCCGCCTGATCCGTAAACACCCCGTGTAAGCTTTATTGTTGCAATAAAGACAAAAAAAATAATCTTTTCAAAAAGGAGAGTTGCCATGGAACAGCAGAATCAGCCCGCCCCCGAGGCTTCACAGGCATCATCAGCTGATGCGGAAAAGAATAAGGCCATGGGTATTGTCGGGTACATAGTGCCTATTCTCTTTTTTCTTCCCCTTATCAGTGATGCCAAGGACAGCCCGTTTGCAAAATTCCATGCCAATCAGCAGCTGCTTCTTCTTATTACATGGATGGCTGTAAGTATCGTCGGCGGGATTATCCCGTTCCTGGGGTGGTTTGTTCCTTTAGGGTCGATTTGCTGTTTGGTGCTTATGGTTATGGGAATAATCAATGCCTCAAAGGGTGAAATCAAGGAACTCCCGGTGATCGGGGGAATCAGCATTATCAAATAAACCAGCAGCAGGCTGCACAGTAAAAAAGAGCAGTGGGTATGTGCCCCCTGCTCTTTTTTATTCCGATACTCAGTACGGTTTCCCAGAGAAAAGGAAACAAAAGGTCATCCTGAGCGTAGCGAAGGATCTCTTCACTTCCTTGCAAAATTAAAGAGATTCTTCACTGCGCTTCGCTCCATTCAGAATGACACCAAGGCTTTTTTTGTACCCTTTTTAAGGGGATGCTGTACTCAGGATGAAGAACCTTCCCCGTTTATTTCTTGCGGGCAGAGAAACAATCATTTTATACGTTTGAGCCTTCGAACCGGAGGCCAGCCTTATACTGAGCCGATCCTGCCCGGCAGCACCACATAATCTGCGCCCTGCGGTACAGCGGCCTCCGGGAGTCAGAGAAACGCACCTCCGCATCAAGATACATCCCCTGCGGCAGGTCTTTTGAGAGCTCTATGCACAGACCTCCCAGCGACACATCAAGGCAGCGGCACGGGAGCGTTTCTCCGGTGTCAAGATTTCGCAGCTTTACATCTCCAAGGCTGCGATCCCGCTTGTGCTGGCGGTTGTCGATAGCCGGCTTCAAAACCCGGTCAAAAAGGTCGCCAACCACCCCATGATGCCGCATCTGCTGGCCAAGCAACTCCTGCAGTATGTTCAGGACTGTTTCATCAGAGATTTGGAGGATAAGCTTTTGCAGAGCAAACACCATGCCCCGGTCTTTTTCCGCAAGCAGCTCGAAATATTCGACATAGTCGGCCTTAGTAAACATTTTTTTCGCTTTCCTGGAGGGTGCGAATCAGATTTTCAATGGTGCTCCTGTGCTGCCGGGATTGGGCACACAGGCTCTGCAGCCCTGCTTTAATTTCCTGTTGATCCAGCAAAGGAAATCCGGCAAGAAAAAGCGCATTGTTGCCATGCCGGGCGCAGAGGGCCATAATCTCCTCTTTGGTTTCCAGCATGTCCTGCAATGCCGCGATCAGTTCCCTTTTGATAGCCATGCAGCAGCACCCGATATTTCAATTAACACTGTCTGTCAGAAAAAACCCCTGCCCCCGTTTAGCGCGATTTCCGTTCATTTAAATTGAAATAGTAGTATCATTGCATATACAATATAGCACTAATAATTTTAATGGCGATTACAGCAGCTGTGCAGGGAGCAGCATTCAGGATTTGCAGCAGAAGGGGCAGGCGTATGCCACGGTAGAAATGACCGGACGAGAGGGCCCGGGTCAAGTGCACGTCACAATGAACAGGTAGAGCAGCCGCTATGAGCAAGCGCAGCGTTCCAAGCAAACGGTTCCTGCCACAGGGGATCAGAATACTTCACGAAGACAGAGATATCCTGGTGATAGATAAACCACCGGGCCTTTTGACGATAGCCACGGACAAGGAGCAGTCACGAACAGCCTACTGCCTTCTAACCGATTATGTCCGCAAGGGAAGCGCCGGCTCCCGGAAACGCATTTTCATCGTTCACCGCCTCGACCGGGAAACATCCGGCATACTCGTCTTTGCCAAAAGCATGGAGGCCAAGCTCAGCCTGCAGGGCCAGTGGGACACAACGCAGAAAAAGTATCTTGCCGTCGTGCACGGCACCTGCAAAAAAAGCTCTGATACGATTACGTCGTACCTGGCAGAGACTCAAGCTCACGATGTGTACTCTACGGCCGACCGCGTCAACGGCATGCTGTCCCATACGGCCTATAAAGTGCTCAAGCAGTCCAGGGGCTGCGCTCTGCTGGAGGTGGATCTGCTCACGGGCAGGAAGCACCAGATACGGGTGCATCTGGCCGGTATCGGGCACCCGATTGTAGGGGACAAGAAGTACGGAAAAGCAACCGGCGCACAGAAGCGCCTGGCGCTGCATGCCCGGTCGATCTGCTTCAAGCACCCGTTCAGCGGCAAAATGATCTCGTTTGAAACGCAGGTGCCGCCCTATTTCAACACCCTGGTTGGCCTTGCCGATACCGGGCAGGATGGCCCGCAGGCCCCAGAGCCTCTCAATCAGAGGAAAATGCGGCAAGACAGGTCAGGAAGATAAAAACACTCAGCACCTGCGCCGGAGCGCGGAATCGGCTTTATTGCAAAAGAACCCCGCGCGGGGTATGCTGCGAAAAAAAACATTAGACATTGATCGGGTGAGAGAAATAATGCGTGGCTGTTGTCCCGGATAAATGGCTTATTTCTCAATGGTGAGCGGGGGAAGAAATTAATTAGTGGCTGTTGTCACTTATAAACTCCCAGGCAACAGAGAGTATATCCTTGACAATGCTCATCATAGTGAGTAATTTTACTCACTATATTGAGTAAATTGTATTTGTCCGGCATCTTAAGGCATGAGCATGTATAAACGCCCTATTTATAATGCTATTTTAAAAAGACTGCATGAACCCCGGCGCTTCATTCAGGTGCTTTCCGGCCCCCGGCAGACGGGAAAAACAACCCTTGCCCGTCAGATCATGGAAACTTTTAACGGCTATGCGCATTATGCCTCTGCCGATGAGCCGGCCCTTAAGGACAGCAGCTGGGTAGAGCAGCAGTGGGAAGCTTGCAGGGCTCGCCTCCGCACGGACAAGCACATTAAAAGAAGCCTGCTGGTTCTTGACGAAATTCAGAAAATCCACGGATGGTCGGAAACAGTCAAGAGGCTGTGGGATGAAGATTCCGCCAAAGGCCTGCCCGTTCTTGTCGTCATTCTCGGCTCATCACCGCTTCTGATGCAGAAGGGGCTCACGGAAAGCCTTGCCGGCCGCTTTGAAATAATCCCCGTTACCCACTGGTCATTTGCTGAAATGCGCGATGCCTTTCATTGGGATGTGGATCACTACGTATACTATGGAGGCTATCCCGGCGCTGCAACACTGATCGACGATGAGCAGCGCTGGCGGCGCTACGTCCAGGATTCTCTGATCGAAACGTCTATCTCGCGTGATATCCTGCAGATGACCCGCGTTGACAAGCCTGCCTTGCTGCGCCGCCTGTTTGAAGCCGGCTGCGCGTATTCCGGGCAGATTTTGTCATACCAGAAGATGCTCGGCCAACTGCAGGATGCGGGCAACACGGTAACGCTTGCCCACTATCTGCAGCTGCTGCAGGAAGCCGGGCTTCTTGCCGGCCTGTCAAAATACGCCGGGCAGCATGTGCGGCAGCGGGGTTCCAGCCCCAAGCTGCTTGTTTTAAATACCGCCCTCATGACCACCCCGGCCCATCTCTCTTTAGCTCAGGCCAGGCAGGATACGGATTTCTGGGGAAGGCTGGTTGAGTCCGCAGTGGGCGCCTCTCTTGCCAATACCATAAAGGGAAAAGACCGCAGGCTTTTTTACTGGGCAGGCCGCAGCAGGGAGGTTGATTTTGTGCTTGCCCGCGGAGATGACCTTGTGGCCATAGAGGTAAAAAGCGGCCGCAGAAAAACTAGCCTGCCGGGCATCGAGGCTTTTTCCCGCGAATTTCCCGTGAAACGGAAATTGCTGGTCGGCTCTCAGGGCATACCGCTCGAAGAATTCCTTCTTGCGCCGCCGGAAACATGGTTTGAATGAATTGTCCGAGCATGTCCCGCATCAAAAATATGACCAAGGCCGCCATCATGCAATTTTCCAATATGCTGCAGCGCATGCGCAATCAATGATCATTGCGGTTCGGGTGCAAAGAGTTTTGATTCGTCGAATTGGTTAGATTGGTTTATTTCCGGCTTTTTTTAGGGTTATGCTGCGAAAAAAAACATTAGACATTGATCGGGTGAGAGAAATAATGCGTGGCTGTCCCGGATAAACTGGAGACCATGAACCTGTCGGGCCCACTGCCAAAGCAGGAAGGGGACAGGCTGATCGAACTTATCAGGAAGTGCACGCGGCCCTGGGATAAAAAGTGTCGCTGCGATGCCCACTGCGCTTATTTCAACGATACGCTGGACTGACAGAAGCGGCATGCCGCAAAAAATTTTTGAAGGGGGAGTGTGCCTGTGGCTCTACTGACATTTTTCTACAAAAACGGCCTCTGGCTGTCATGGCCGGTATGCGGACTCGGGATGTTTCTGCTCTGGTTCTTTATCATGACCGTTGTGAGGCTTGGGGATAAGAACCGCCTGTTCAGCCTCCCTCTGGAGGCCGAGCAAAGCGTCGAGTTTAGGGAGCCGGGGCAGGTGATCCTGTGGCTGGAGGGACCGCTGCTCACCAGCCGCTTCGGGGGCCTCAGCTTTGAGTTGACCGGCTCCGACGGCTCGTCACTAAAAGGGCGTATGGCCCTGTTCCGGCAGGGTTCTTCCGGTTTTTCGAAAGTACGAATAGCGGACAGGATCTTCACCATCCCCTATCCCGGCACCTATGTTCTGCACAGCAAGGGGCTGGGAGCCTCGAAGCCCGGCGACGAGAAGCACCGGATCATATTCATGCGGCCCTATCTTTCCCAGACCATAGGCTGCATACTGGGCATCTTGCTGGGGGCCTTTCTTGCTATCGGGAGCATCGTGAACTTCTTTATCCGCCTTTCGGAGGGGGGCGGCTCATGAGCGGCTGCAGGACCTAGTTGACCTTGCGCGCCGTACTGAGTCGGCAGAGAAATCGAGAGAGGGGTCGCGTCTACACTTTTGACAGAACAAGAATTTATATAAAATGAGAACATCAACAAAGCCACAGCTGTATATTATTGCCGGACCCAATGGCGCGGGCAAAACCATGTTTGCATCAGAGTTTTTACCGCATGATGTTTCCTGCTTTGAGTTTGTCAATGCCGACCTTATTGCAAAAGGGATATCTCCCTTTCAGCCGGAGAAGGCTGCTATACGTGCAGGCAGGCTCATGCTCGAACAAATACAGCACAGCGCGAAACTTCGTCGTGATTTTGCGTTTGAAACAACCCTTTCGGGGAAAAATTATGTACCCCTTCTTAAACAATTAAAATCGGCAGGCTATCACATCAGCCTCTTCTTTTTATGGATGCCGGATGTTAGAATTTCACTTCAGCGTATTGCAGACCGCGTTAGAAGCGGTGGGCACAATGTGCCCGCAGACATTGTTAAAAGACGCTTTGCGCGAGGTGTTCGGAATTTTTTTGCTGTTTACCAACCCCTGGGCGCTTTTTGATAATTCCGGCAAAATGCCTTTACTTATAGCCTGCGAAGAAGAAGGAGGTGCCACTATTTTTAATCAGTCAATATATAATGAGATCATTAAATGCGGGATAAAGCCATGATCAGAAAAACAAATCCTACAGGAAAAAAGCTTGCCCTGACCGCTGAAAATGCCTTTAAGCGGGCTGTTGTCAAAGTTATTGAAGACCACAAACTAACCGGCGACCCCCTTAACATCTGGAAGGACGGCAGGGTCGTTAAAGTACCACCTGAGCAGCCCAGCGTACAGGAATCACGGGCCGAATATACTGCAAAAAAACGAAAGGGCCGGGGCACAGCTGCGGGGCGCCTATGAATAAATCAATATCCGGCCTGCGCCGAGCCCGCGACCTGCTGCTGCACCGGGTTATCTCCGGCGGGGTTGATGTGTCGGAGTTGGACATCGCTGTTCATAAAGAGATGGCAGATGAGTTTTTGATTTTATTAAGCTAAAGGGGGATTATGGGTCGCTTAAATTTAAAGAAAACAAGTAAGTCTTCGAAAACTTCAAAGAGAGGGCAGGCGACAAAATCTCCTGGAAGGTCCAGCAAACCTGCCCAAAAGAAAAAAGTTATAAAGAAAAAACCTGAGCTGCAGCATAAAAAAACAGCGGTTAAAAAAATACCCCCAATCAGCCAAAGGGCCCCGAAGCTTCTCAAAAGAAATGAAGCCGTAGTATTGGAGCAAACAGAATACAAATGGACAGGAAGCATGTG
>CAYNVA010000606.1:0-5992 GCA_964400575.1 uncultured Thermodesulfobacteriota bacterium
CGTCTTTTGCCCAGCGTGGTGCGCTCCAGGCTTTCAGGAGATACGTCGACACAGAACCCCTGCCCCTGAACACTGGTGACCGTGAGGCAGGCACCATCTACGGCAATACTGTCTCCCGGCTTTATCTCCGCCGTGGGCAGACCGCTCCCAATAAAAAGCTCCATGCCGCTGCGGCGGGGAGCAATTCTTTGTATGTTGCCAATATCTTCGATAAGACCGGTAAACACTTTTTTGCGGCTTTTCTCTGCTGTAAAAAAGATTTAATGATCTAAAGTATAGGCGCAAAGAACCATGGGTGTCAATACATAAATCAATAAAAGTCCTTCACTTTATGCTGAGCGGCAGCCCATCTTCAGACAGGGTGCGCACCCTGTCAACTTGAGCACATGAAAGCTTTTTGCGCTTGACTAAAGCGGTTTTTTCATGCAACAAACAGAGAAAACTTTGCAGCACGGGGGAAACATGTTCAAAAACTACAAGATCGCCTACATTGAAAAAAACGTCCACATAACCAAAAAACGGCCAATGAACTTTCTGCGGCAAAGCGTGGCATACGTGCTGACGCAGTCAGCCAACACCATCCCGCATGCCGCCATGATGGTTCAGCATGACGTGACGCCGATGATTGAATATGCAAAAAGAACCGAAAAAACCATTACGCCCTTTGAAGGCGAAACACCTGAGCAGTTCCGCCTCCGGCGCGCCGTGCGAAAAAACTATTCGGCCTTTTTTATAAAAGCAATTGCCCATTCATTCCATGATATTCCTACCGTACCCGTATTCATGGACTATCGCATCTGGCGCGACCCCGGGACGCTCTACTACACCGATGATGTCAATATCAGCTATACCGTCAACACAAAATTCGGCGTCATCAAGCCGATTGTGCGCAATGCCCACCAGAAAACAATCGTGCAGGTAGCAGAGGAAATGCGCGAGCTCACGCGCAAAGCCCGCCGCACCGATGCCAATGAACTGTATCGCCGGGTCGCAGTCGAATACTTAAAATACGCGTTGCGGGAACTGAATCTCAAAGAATTAAAAGGTCTCTGGATGCTGCTGCGGGCTCTTCTGTGGAAGCGCGATCCCATAGATCCTGAATTTGCCGATGTGCCCGAGGATCAGAAACTGAAGCCCTCAGACATACTGGGCGCCACCTGCACGCTGGCCAATAACGGCATGATGGTTACGGGCAATCAGACACAGACCATCATAACGCCGCCGGAGCTCTACATGTTCGGCCTGAGCGATCTGCACCAGGCGCCATGGGTGGTCGATGGTCAAGTGGTTCCGCGCTGGGTCGTAACGTTCTTTGCCACCATGGATCACCGGGCCCTTGATTCCGGCGAGTCATTCCCCTTCTTTGCCAATGTGGGAGAATATTTTCAGCATCCCGAAAAAATTTATGAGTGGGAGCCGGAAAGCAAATAGGGCAGGCACCACACTAGAGCATTTTTCAAAATACTATAGCCATATGCGCACAGGTGAACTTTTGGTGAGAGCAGCCCGGGCGGTTCGAGCGATTGGCATGATATCATTGCGGGGTTCTCTTGCGAGAATATAGCACGGGCAAACGAATCAAAAGCTCACCATAAGGGCCCGTGGCTACAATAAAAAGAAAAATGCTCTAGCATGCTCTCCGGCATCCTCATGAAATTCGAAAGTTTATGGATGGATGCAGTACGCTGCGGCAGATAACCCATTCATTTTATTCGTTTGCATCAATGATGGGTTTCACCCATCCTTCCGCTACCGGCTATATTATTCGACACCTTGCCTACGATTGATGCTTTGCAAAGCTGAGGTACAATTTCTTCAGGCATGATCTCTGGCAACGTGCTATCATTAAACTAAGCTCCGATGGCCTTTTTTGACAAAACTGACCCGCAGGATTTAATGCGGAGCGCCAAGGGGAAACTCACCGCGGCACAGCACGCAGCTTTTTTTGCGGCATGCGCATGCAACCAGCATGCAGCCAAAGGGTTTAAAAAGAAAGAGCGGCGCTCAAAAAAACTAGAGACGGGGATCAGTTTATGTTCAACGACTTCAAAATCGCCTACTTTGAGAAACACGTCCATATAACAAAAAAACAGCCGCTGAGTTTCCTGCGGCAGAGCGTGGCGTACATGCTGTCGCATTCAAACAGCACCATCCCGCACGCTGCCATGATTACGCATTACGACGTGACGCCGCTGATTGAATACGCACAGAAAACAGAAAAAACCATCACGCACTTTGATGGCGAAACGCCCGAGCAGTTCCGCCTGCGGCGGGCCGTGCGGAAAAACTATTCGGCTTTTTTCATAAAAGCCATCGCGCATGCCTTCCACGCGACGAACCTGCCCATCGGAATCAATTATCGCATCTGGCGCGATCCGGGAACGCTGTATTACAGCGATGAAGTCCATATCGGTTATACTGTCGACACCAAATTCGGCGTTATCAAGCCGATCGTGCGCAATGCCCACCTCAAAACGGTCGTCCAGATCGCCGAGGAGATGCGGACGCTCACGCGCAAAGCGCGCCGAACCGACCTCAACGAACTCTACCGCCGCGTCGCGGTTGAGTATTTAAAATGCGCGCTGCGGGAACTCAATCTCAAGGAATTAAAAGGTCTCTGGATGCTGCTGCGGGCCCTGCTGTGGCGGCGCGATCCCATAGACCCTGAATTTGCCGATGTGCCCGAGGATCAAAAACTGAACCCCTCGGACGTTCTGGGCTCCACCTGCACGCTTGCCAATAACGGCATGGTCGTTTCGGGCAATCAGACGCAGACCATCATAACGCCGCCGGAAGTATACATGTTCGGCATCAGCGATCTGCACCAGGCGCCATGGGTGGTCGATGGCCAGATCGTGCCCCGCCACATCATGACTTTTTTCGCCACCATGGATCATCGCACACTTGATGGAGGCGAAGCGTTTCCCTTCTTTGCCAGGCTGGGTGAGTATTTTCAGCATCCCGAAAGAATTTATGAGTGGGAGCCGGACAGTTCAAAGCAGAGCTGAGTTTTCATAAGGGCCGATTGGCGACCCTTCAAAAAACCGGACAGACAAAAAGCCATCACGCTGTTATGCAGTGATGGCTTTTTTGTAATAATTGCACGAGCGCAACGCAAAAAATCACACTGTTTATTTAATTTTGCGCCTGCCCCATTTTGATTCAAGGGCATAGGTGAACAGCTTGATCAAGGCCTGCTTGTTCATTGGCGGACAGGGAGGTATTTTCCCCGCTGGCAGTATTTTTTTGATTGCGCTGCGGTCAAACAGCGGCTCGCTCAGCAGATAGGGTGCATAAAACGCGATCTGCTCGGAAAGAAAAATTTCAAGGTCGGTCGGCGGCTCGCGGTCAAATTCGCTTTTATCGATAAAACGCGGGCCGATAATATTCAGAATTTCCAGCAGAACTTCCTGCAGAAGAGCCAGGGTGGGAGGCTCTTCATGGGTAATATGATACGTGCCGCCATGAGTTTCAGGGTTATTGAAAATGGCCATGGTCGTTTCAACGACATAATCGACATGAACGAAATTTTTGGTAACCCTGGGATCGCCGATGCCGCGCACGGGGACAATGGTTCGGCCCATGCTGTCTTGTTCTTCAAAGGTGCGCCGAACGGAATCAAAAAATCTGAAGAACATGTACATGCCGTTGAACAGGACCGTATGGCCCGAAGATGATTCACCGACAATGATGCTGGGGCGGTACACGGTTGCCTTATGCCCCTGCTCGCGGTAGCGGTTTATGATTTTCTCGGCCTCGAACTTGCTTGATTCATAGCCGTTTATGAAGCCCTGGCCGCAGTCAAGTTCGGTTTCAAGGGCCAGATCTTTTCGGTCACCAGCGACATAGGCCGTGCTGATATAGTGATAGCCGCGGGAAGGCTTGCAGTCGGCGGCAAGGCGGGTTACCTGTTCGGTTCCGTCTACATTTACTTTCCATTGCCGCTGGGCAAGCGCGGGATCAAAGGTGGTCATGGCCGCGCAGTGCAGCACGCAGTCAAGAGAGCCGGCCAGGCGGTCATAGTCGGCCGTGCTCATTCCGAACAGCGGCTTGTCGACCTCACCTTCTATGACACTGCAGTGGGCAAGCGCCGCTTCGGTCTGCGCCGGATCACTGCTGATATCCCAAAATGCTTTTTGCAGGCGCTGCTGGGCCAACTCGCCTTTTTGCGAGCGCAGCAGGCACACCACATCCCAGCCCTGCAGGGCAAGCTTTCGGGCCAGATAGCTCCCGAGAAATCCGTTTGCACCGGTAAAAAAAATGCGTTTACTCATGGCAGTGTAACTCTCAACTTTCTGTTTCGATTATCGCTCAGTTACCTCTTAAAACAAGTCAGGCCCGCAGGCGTTTCATTTATTTTTAGCAGTATAGCCGGAAATCAGGATATCACCGCAGATGCGCCGCACCTGCATATCATAAATATTCACGGCCTGGGAGATACGGGCAATGCCCGCACCCCCGATCATGCCCACAGCCTGTCGTCCGCCGATTATTTTCGGGGCATAGAATATATATACCTTATCAACGACCCCATCGGCAAGGGCTGAAGCGCTCAGTTCCGCACCTCCCTCGATAAGGATGCGTGCAATGCCCGAAGCTGCAAGCTTTCGAAACAGCCTGCGCATGTCGATGCGGCCGTTTTTCTGCGGGCAGGCCAGCACCTGCGCCCCTGCCGCCATGAGCTTGCGCGCCTTTGGGGTTGCCGCCTTGTCGGGACGCGTAACGATCATGGTGCCCGAAGCAAAATCCGGCTGCAGCACCCTGCTGGTGAGCGGTATGCGCAGCCTGCCGTCGACAATCACCCGTTGAGGCTGTTTGGAGGCTTTTCTACCGGGGCGGGCCGTCAGCTCAGGGTCATCGGCAAGCACTGTACCGCTGCCCACCATGACCGCATCAGCCTCAAAGCGCAGCCGGTGGGCAACCCGGCGGGACTCCGGGCAGGTAATCCACTTTGAATCGCCGGTGCGCGTGGCAATCCTGCCGTCAAGCGTTGCGGCAGCTTTCAGCACAACAAAGGGCATGCCGGTTGTGATGTGTTTCAGAAAGGACTCGTTGAGCCTGCGGCAGTCGTTTTCAAGAATGCCCGACTCGACAGCAATGCCCGCGGCCTCAAGTTTTTTCATACCGCGGCCGCTCACCAGAGGATTGGGGTCTATCATGCCGACAAAAACGCGGCCAACCCCTGCACGCACAAGCGCGTCGGCGCAGGGCTGTGTTTTGCCGACATGGGAGCAGGGCTCAAGTGTTACATACATATCGGCGCCGCGCGCCCGGTCGCCGGCCTGCATAAGGGCATGCACCTCGGCATGGGGCCCGCCGAAACACCGGTGATACCCGGCGCCAACAACAGCTCCGTCACGCACGACAAGCGCTCCAACCAGGGGATTGGGGCTCACGCGGCCCGCTCCTTTTCGCGCAAGCCCAAGGGCCTGTTTCATAAAGCGTTCATGGACCGTCATGGCGCCCACCTGCAGGCATCAGCCTTTTTTATTCAGAACCGATTTCACCTCTTCCATGAAGTCGGTAATATCCTTGAATGATCGATAGACGGAGGCAAAACGCACATAGGCCACCGCATCAAGCTCGTGCAGCTCCAGCATCACGCGCTCGCCGATCTCGGTGCTGGGTATTTCCTTGGCGCCTCTTTCAAGCAGCGACCGCTCAATGCGATCGGTTATCTCCTCAAGCTTGTCAATGCTGATGTCGCGCTTCTGACAGGCTTTGCGCAGCCCGTCGAGAATCTTTCTGCGATCATATATCTCCCGCCGGCTGTCCTTCTTTATGATGGCCGGCAGGGTTTCCTCGATGGTTTCATGCGTCGTGAACCGCTTCAGGCAGGACAGGCACTCGCGGCGCCTGCGAATAGTCTCGCCGTCGCGGCTGATGCGGGAATCGATAACCTTGTCTTCGAGATTGGTGCAGTACGGACACTTCATAACCCCTCTCCCTGTGGTTGAAATCTGGTTATGGTTATAGCGGCCTCCTGAAGAAG
>CAYNVA010000607.1:0-6332 GCA_964400575.1 uncultured Thermodesulfobacteriota bacterium
ACATCGCAGTCAAAAAGCTCGGCCTGAAGCCGCTTGCGGTTTTTATCGACAACGGCTTTTGCGTTGAAGCGATGTACCGCAATGTCAGAAATGCGGCGGATAATCTGGGCGTTGACCTGCTGGTTTTTAAGCCACGCCTTATTAAAGATCTATTCCGGCATTTGCTGGCTGCGGGCAGCAGGGTTTATTTCTGCCGCATCTGCAACGGCCTGATCGATTACTATATACGCTCCATTGCCCTGCAGCATGGCATTCCACTGATCCTCGGCGGCCATACCAAGGGCCAGGAGTTTCTAAAGGGCACGGAACTTTTTTGGATTTACCGGGCCTCTGATGCGGCGCTGCTTGAGGCTATCAAGGGCATACCCGAATTTGTTCTGGTGGCGGAAATGTTTACAAGCCTGGCGCTTTATTTTCACCGCCACTTCGCAACACTGAGCCTCATCGCACCATTTCATTATCTGGACTATGAAGAATCGGACATACTTGCGACCATCACAGCAGAGCTCGGCTATGCTCTGCCCGAGACCAGCTGGCCCGAAGGCTCGACAAACTGCCTGTTTAATTTTGTGTGCCAGAAGCTCGCGCTGGAGTGGTTCGGCTATTCGCAGCATGAGGCTGAAATAAGCACCCTGGTGCGCAGCGGCGAAATGACGCGGCAGCGCGCCCTTGAAATCATTGAAACGCCCATTACGCAGCGCGACCTTGACCTTGCCCTAAAGCGGATCGGGCTTGGGCCTGCTGATATCTGCTGATTTTATAAAATAAGAGGACCGGATGACGGCACAGCATCCATTCAGCTGCTTTGTTATCGGAGAAACAACCCTTACGCTGCAGTGCTGCGAAAAGCTGCTTGAGCGGGGGCATAGTATTCTTGGCGTCATATCCCCCAACCCCGACATTGCCGCCTGGGCGAAAAGCCGGTGCATACCCTGCGACGAACCGCCCCTGGGTTTTAACGGGCTTCTGCACAGCCACCCCTGCGACTACCTGTTCAGCATCGTCAATAATGCCGTGCTGCCGCCGGAACTGCTCGCGCTGCCGCGCCGTATGGCCATCAATTTTCACGATGCGCCCCTGCCGCGCTATGGCGGCATACATGCCACCTCCTGGGCCATTATGAACCGCGAGCAGGCCCATGGCATAACCTGGCACGAGATGACCCCGACAGTCGATGCCGGCGGCGTGCTCAAGCAGAAGACGCTGAGCGTGTCCCCGACCGATACGGTGCTGAGCCTGAATATGCGCTGCTATCAGAAAGCGGTGGAAGCGTTCGGCGAGCTTGTCGATGAGCTGGCCGCGGGCACCGCAGCCCAAACGCCGCAAAACCTTTCCCTGCGCACGTATTACAGCCGCTACCGGCGTCCTGAGCGCGGCTGCTTGATTTCCTGGAATAGCACTGCAGAGGAAATTGACGCTTTTGTCCGCAGCCTTGATTTCGGCCCCTATCCGAATGCCATCGGGGCGCCGAAGCTCTGCGCGGGAAACGATTTTTTCATTGTGCAGAAGCTGCGCGTGCTTGACAGCCGCTCACCTGCTGCGCCGGGCACGGTGCTGGCGGCAGATGCGGGCGGCATCACGGTTGCAACGGCCGACCGCGACGTTTGCCTTGCCGGCCTTGCGACAATCGAAGGCTGCGCCTGTGATGTGGCGCAGCTGGCGCGGGACTGCGGCATAAGGCCCGGCTACCGGTTTACCGAGCCCGATGCCGGGGTTGCCGACCGCCTGACCGAGCTGTATAGCTTTACCTGCCGTCATGAATCGTTCTGGCGCGAACAGCTCAGCGGGCTGCAGCCGCTGGCGCTGCCCGACATGCGCCTGCATGGCCGGGGCGCAGAAACCTCCGGGGATGCGCTTTTTTCTCTGCAGCTGCAGCCGGAGCTGCTGCGGGCGGCTTTGCTGCTTGTTCCTGCGGCAAAGCCCTGGCAGATTACAGCCGCCCTTTTTGCCGCCTTTCTTGCCCGGCATACGGGAGCAACCGAGGTTCATGTGGGCTTCGGACAGGATAAGCTTACTGAAAGCATTAAGGGCCTGGAAGGTTTTTTTGCCGGCTGCGTGCCCCTGCGCCTGTCTGTTGACGCCAGCAGGCCGCTTGAGCAATGCTGCCGGGCTGCTGTTGAAAAACTTACGGCCATTGAACGTTCGGGCACCTTTGCCCGTGATCTGATCGCCCGCCAGCCCGATCTGCGGGTGCAGGCAGGCCAGCCCGTGCCCCTGCGGGTACGGCATCTGCGGGATTTTTCAAGCCTGCCGCCTGCAGGGGATGCAGCCCTTGAGCTGCTGATTGCCGATGGCGGGGCCTGCATGCTGCGCATCAATACCGGCTTGGTTGATGCGGCATATGGGGAAAGCCTAAAAAATCAGCTGACCGCGTTTTTACATGCTGCCGCCAGCGGCATGCACCTGCCCCTTGACCGGCTGACGCTTGCCTCGGAAGCAGAAAAGCGCAGGATTATAGAAGAGTGGAACGCGACTGCGACCCCCTTTGACGAAGATGTCTGCATGCAGGAGCTGTTTGAGCGCCAGGTGCTGGTGCGGCCCGACAGTACGGCAACTGTTTTTGAAGACACGAGCCTTTCTTATGGCGAGCTCAACAGGCGGGCAAATGCTCTGGCCTGGCATCTCAGGCAGCAGGGCGTTGGCAGCGGCTCGCTGGTTGGCATTTGTCTTGACCGCTCTCATGACATGATTGCAGCGCTGCTTGCGATTCTTAAAGCTGGCGGCGCCTATGTGCCTCTTGAGCCCTCCTATCCGGTAGAGCGTATACAGGGGATCGTGCGCAGCGCAGGGGTTAAGGTCATCCTGTCGCAGGAGAGACATGCCCGTCTTACCCTGCATGCCGGCGTGAAGACCGTCAGTATAGACGGTGCTGACCGCAGCGCCATTGCCGCGCAAAAAACCGGCAATCCGCCGCACGTGACGCGCCCGGATGATCTTGCCTACGTTATTTATACCTCCGGCAGCACGGGCGCTCCCAAGGGGGTCATGGTGGCCCATAAGCCGTTTGCCAATCTGTTTGAATGGTGCTGCCGCACCTGCGGATTCGGGCCTGATGACAGCGTGCTGTTTATCACATCGCTTGGGTTTGATCTGTCGGTTTTTGATATTTTCGGCATGCTTGGCTGCGGCGGTAAAATTTATATCGCAAGCGATGCCAGCCGCAAGGATGCCGCGCAGCTGGCCCGCGCGCTGTGCTCTCAGGAAATTACCTTTTGGGATTCAGCGCCCGCCGCCCTGCAGCTGCTGGTGCCGGCGCTGAAGGCACAGCCCCGGCCGATTCGAAATACAAAACTGCGGCAGATTTTTTTAAGCGGCGACTGGATACCGGTTACGCTGCCCGACGATGTGCGCGAGGTATTTCCCGGGGCGCAGGTCATGAGCCTCGGCGGGGCGACCGAGGCAACCGTATGGTCAAACTATTTCCCCGTGAACCGCGTCGAGCCGCAGTGGCGAAGCATTCCCTATGGCAGGCCCATACAGAACAGCCGCTATTATATTCTGGATGAATACCTGCAGGTTTGCCCGCCGGGGGTTACCGGCGATCTCTTCATTGCAGGTGAGTGCCTGAGCATGGGCTATTTAAATGAGCCTGAGCTGACCGGCCGCAGCTTTGTTGCCGACCCGTTTCGACCGGGCGAGGCCGGGCGCATGTACCGCACCGGCGACCTGGCCCGGTTTTTCCCCGGCGGCACCATGGAATTTCTCGGCCGCAGCGACTTTCAGGTGAAGGTGCGCGGCTACCGGATCGAGCTGGGGGAAATCGAGCATGTGCTGCGGCGCCACGCTGCGGTGAAAGAGGCGGTTGTCGCGGTGCAGACGGGCGCCTCAGGTGATCAGAAGCTGGTGGCCTATTTGACTGCCAGCGGCGGCCCCGTGCCTGCGTCCAGGGAATTGCGCGGTCATGCCGGGCAGTTTCTGGCAGAGTATATGGTGCCCAACCTGTTCGTGTGGCTCGACGCGATGCCGGTCACGGCAAACGGCAAGCTCGACCGCAAGCAGCTGCCCTGGCCTGTCGGCGAGGCAGCTGTGCAGGAGCCGGCCCCGCCGGAAGCGCCGCAGGCGGTGCAGCTTGACCTGGAGGCCATCCTGGCTGCGTATTTCAGAAAAGTTCTCGGTGTGGCTGCGATCGCGCCGACAGCCGACTTTTTCGACCTGGGCATCACCTCGCTTAACCTCATACAGATTGCCGAACGACTGCACGAGGAGCACGGCCTGGATGTGACGGTTGAGACCTTTCTGGACCATCCCAGCATTGCCGCCCTTGCAGCAGGCATACGGGCGCAGCTGCCCGTCGAGGCGTTTACCGACGGGGCCATGCTTGACGAGGTTACAGCGCGGGTGCGACAGGTGTTCGCCGAAAGCCGGATAACTGCGGGCGCCGGGACTCCTCCTCCCCCGGCGCCTACCCACGCTCCAGCAGCTGATTTGCTGCCGGCGCAGGCTGCCGCCGCGTTCGGCACGTCGGCTGTTCAGGATATGCTCAGAAAAATACAGATAGTGCTGCCCGTCGAGGCGTTTACCGACGCGGCCATGCTTGACGAGGTTGCAGCGCGGGTGCGACAGGTGTTCGCCGAAAGCCGGATAACTGCGGGCGCCGGGACTCCTCCTCCCCCGGCGCCCACCCACGCTCCAGCAGCTGATTTGCTGCCGGCGCAGGCTGCCGCCGCATCAGGCCCGTCGACGCAGGACTATCTTGTCGCTGCCTTTACATCCGTGCTCCGCATCGCCTCGATAGCGCCGGACGCGGACTTTTTTGATCTGGGCATCACCTCGCTCAACCTTATACAGATTGCCGAGTTGCTTCATGAGCAGCACGGCATTGATGTGCCGGTTGAGGTTTTTCTGGATCATACGACCCTGCGCAGCCTTGCGCAGTATCTGCAAGGCATGCTGCCTGCGGCAGGCCCCCGGATCGGTGATGCTGTGCTGCCGGCTCCGGAATATAGTTCGACCCAGTCGGATGCAGCTCCGGCCGGATCGGCAGAAATTGCCCTTGAGCCGGTATCCTTTGCCCCGCATGAATACGCGAGCCGTGCCTGCTGCCGCAGTTTTGCATCAGGCGCCGTGCCGCTGCGCAGCCTGAGCCGACTGCTGGGGCTTCTCAAGCAGGAAACCGTGAGCGGCGAGCCCAAGTATCTCTATCCTTCAGCCGGCGGGCTCAATGCCGTGCAGACCTATGTCTATGCCAAAGAAGGCCGGGTGGAAGGTCTGGCTGCAGGCATTTATTATTATCATCCGGTCAGCCATCAGCTGATAGCAGTGAGTGGGGGTGTACCCCTGCCGCAGGAGATTATTCATCCGGCCAGCCGGCAGCTTTTTGAACAGGCCGGATTCTGTATTTTTCTTATTGCCGAGCTTGCGGCGCTTCGCCCGGTCTATGATTGCCTGAGCCCGGCTCTTGCCGTGCTTGATGCCGGCTATATGCTGCAGTTGCTCATGAGCAGGCAGGAAGCCGCGGGCCTGGGGCTGTGCCCGCTTGCCGGGACGGATTTCAGCAGCGTGCGCAATCTTTTCAATCTTGAGGAAACCCATCTGTTCATAGCCTGCCTGGCCGGCGGCCTGCCGGGCACCACCGCGGAAAGCAGCAGCCCGGCTGATGTTTTCCAAGTCGGTCTTACCGATCATTTTGCCGGCCCCGCTCCGGACTGGGCGTGCCTGCATGCGGTCGCTGTTGGCGCTCTTGACTGCCTTAATGTTTTAACGCCGCAGCAGCATGACGAGCTGCACCGCTCGCAGCCGCATTTGAGGAAATTTAACCGGCCGCAGCCGCTATTGCTGCAGCCCGTCAATTTTCTGCATAATCTGTATATGCTGCGCTCAACGCAGCGAAGCTTTGCCCAACGGCCCGTAGCCTTTGCTGTTTTTTCAAAATTCATGGCACTGCTGCGGCTTGTGCAGCAGAACGGCGGTTATGCTGCCCTGTACGATTCGGCAGCAGGCGTCTATGCTGTACAGGTATATATTCATATGCAGGCAGGGGCTGTTGAGCATATACCCGAAGGCATTTACCGTTATGATCAGGCTGGCCACAAGCTGATCCGGATCAGCACAGGGACCCCAGACGAGATGCGCCAGGCCCATTTCCCCCGCAACCGCTCGTATTTTGCCGGCGCTGGATTCAGCATTTTCTGTATCCAGGATATGAGCAGGATCGAGCCACTCTTTGGCAGCCAGGGGCCCCAGCTGGCCATGCTTGAAGCAGGCTGTATGGGCCAGGTGCTCATGGACCATCAGGCGGAATTCGGCATGGGCGTGTGCCCGATAGGGGCCATGCGGTTTGAGAAGCTGAACAGCCTGTTCGGACTGGGGCGGCACCAGGTTCTTCTCCATAG
>CAYNVA010000608.1:0-16408 GCA_964400575.1 uncultured Thermodesulfobacteriota bacterium
AAGCGCGTTCTTATCAGAAAATAAAGCAATGAGAGCACTAAGTTCCATTTTGTTTATAGCACTGGGCATCTGTTGTGCCTCTGCTCTTTTTATTGCGTGCCCCCTGGCCTCTGCCGACAGCGCAACGCAGGCCCTGGACCTATCAGGGGTATGGAATACCACTGACAGCTGTTTTCCTGATACTCCTTATACGATGATTATTAAGCAGGAAGGGGACAGCTTCACTTTGACCTCAACCCTGGGGCCGGCACCCTCATGCAATGGCACGCTGAGCGGCAGCATGCTGGAGTTGAACTGCACGGACGTTCGGTTTTCCGATGCCCCCTACGCCCTGACCGGAACGGTGTTAAGCGACACATCCATAGCAGTATCATTTCGCACTGCGGCGCAGTCCTTGCAAACATGCACGCTTACAAAGCACACGGGGCTTGACCCGATGGTTGCGATAATGCTGGTTCCAATCAACCGCGCTGAGGCCAGAAAGCCCATGGGCCAAAGAACGCCGCGGCAAATGCGCCGTTACATGGCACGCATGAACCTTGCGGGACTGTTTTTCCCTGCCGCGCCGGTTGCATCCATTAAAAATATGCGCATCCCGGGGCCTTCCGGCAGCATCCCTGTCCGTATATATACTCCGGCAGGCAAAGGCCCTTTTCCGGTTATTGTGTTTTATCATGGCGGCGGATGGGTTGTCGGCAACTCAAAGATGTTTGATCACTACAGCAGACTTCTTGCGGGCGAAACCCGGGCGCTGGTTTTTTCTGTTGACTACCGGCTTGCCCCGGAGCACGTGTTTCCGGCAGCCCTTGATGATGCGTACGCGGCATTACAGTGGGTTGCAGAAAATGCCGCTTCCATAAACGGTGACCCGATGCGGATTGCGGTGGCAGGGGAAAGCGCCGGCGCTAATATGGCGACAGTCGTCAGCATGCTTGCGCGCGACCAAAACGGCCCTCACATTTTGTTTCAGGTATTAATGTGTCCGGTCACCAATGTCTCCGCAATGAATACGGATTCGTATAATGAGTTTGCAAAAGGCTATTTTTTGACCAAAGAGTGGATGGAAGCGTTTCGCGGCTATTATCTGCCTGACAGCAAGGACTGGGCAGACCAGCGCGTCAGCCCACTGCTGGCGGAAAGCCTTGAGGGGCTTCCTCCCGCGCTGGTCATTACAGCCGCCTATGATGTGCTGCGCGATGAGGGCGAAGCCTATGCGCGGAGATTATTTGAAGCCGGGGTGCCGACAAAGCATTATCGCTGCGGGGGCGTTATCCACGCTTTTGCAACAGGGCTTATTGATTATATTGACCAGTCAAAAGATGCTGTACGCCTGACAGCCCGGGCGCTTGAAGAGGTCTTTTAATATCGCTTTGGCTTTTTTAACATGTAACAAGCGGTTCGGCGGCAGGTAGAGAGCACCAGCCTTACCAGATTGTAACAAAAACCCTAAAAGGAGGTACATGTCATGAAACGTTTTCAAGTCTCACTGGTTATCTTTTTGTCTGTCGGTCTGCTGTTTTCCATAACCGATATCGCAAAGGCGGAGAGCTTTCCGGCCCTGCCTGAAGCCCTGAGCGCCATGAACAGCGATGATAATGTTACGGTGCAGACAGAAAAAATCCCCTTTGCCGTATTCAACCCGGAGTATTTTGTTTTTAAGCCAGTGGGTATAGAGCCGACCAAAGGCTTTCTTTTTCTTCCCGGCGGGCTGGTTGATGCGCGCTCATATGCACCCTCTGCCCGCGCCATAGCAGCAGCTGGGTATCTTGTGGTTATCGTCAGCATGCCGTTTGACCTGGCGCCGTTTGGCTGGAGGAGGGGAAACCATATTCTGCGGGAATTCGATTCGATCACAACATGGGCCGTCGGCGGTCATTCAGTCGGAGGCGCATATGCCTGCAAATTTGCGAAGCGGTATCAATCAAAGGTGAGCGGGGTTGTTGTATGGGCTTCAACAC
This sequence comes from uncultured Thermodesulfobacteriota bacterium, assembly GCA_964400575.1. Classification (GTDB taxonomy): domain Bacteria; phylum Desulfobacterota; class WTBG01; order CAIYCZ01; family CAIRTM01; genus CAIWCT01. The sequence continues at coordinate 1,959 of CAYNVA010000608.1, forward strand.
CTTCTGCAGCTTTCAGGCTGGATGAGACGGATATAAAGGCCATATCCATTTACGGGTCCAAGGACGGTGAAGCCGAGGAGCTGGCAAAAGCGGTGGAATTTTTTCCTGCCGGAACGCCCTTTGTTGTAATCCCGGGTGGCAACCATACCCAGTGCGGCTATTATGACACGGCCCCTGATCCGGTGCAGCCGGGTGACAATCCTGCAGACATTTCACGGGAGGAGCAGCAGCGGCAGATGATCGAGGCGACCCTTGATTTTCTGGACAAGCTGTAACGGAACTTCGTGAAAGGAAAATAAGAATGTCAGAAATAACCCGGGCCGCATACCGGAAAGCCCATCGGGAAGTTTCGATTAAGAATAGCAAAAGAGGTTTTAAAATAGATTTATTAGTCTTATGGGAGCAGACAACATGAAGCGCATTATCGTGGCACTGGCTAGCGCAGCAGCAGTTATGACAGGGGCAGGCATGACATGGGGGCAAAACGCCGACTGGAAAGACGGCGGCCCCGGCTATATTTATGTGACCCCTGTGAAAAAATCCCCCTTTCATATGCCCTATGACAACAGCACGCTTGCCTGTGCTGATTGTCATAAATGGAACGGCGCCGACGCCTACACGGCCGCGACCATGACGCTCACAAAAAGTGTTAAGGGCAGGCTTCCGCAGCAGGAAATAAAGAAGGCGATTCTCGAGACCCTCAAGGGAACGGGCGACTACCGCGAAATGTATGTCATGGCAACAGCATTTAAAAACGAGCCCCTGGCATCATGCCTTGAGTTTATCCTTGACCCAGAAACCATGTGCCTTGTCGCCTCGTCGGAAAAGCAAACCGAGAAGCTGTTTCACATTGCGGCAAACGGCAGGGCATCGCTGGTGTATGTGAAGCACCGCGATGACATGAAGTATTTTATGAATCCTATCGGCGTGCAGATCACGGGAAAGGCCGTGCAGCTCAAGTATGGTGATCCGGGGTTTGATCAGGCGGCTGAGCTCTGCCTGCAAACGGCGATGAACCACATGCCCGATGAAATGAAGCAGAAAATGCCCCGCGAGGTAATGCTTGCGAGTATTCAGAAAAATCAGCTGATCACGAAAGTGATCCCCGAGCGCATCGTTATCACAATGGGCGATTTTGTCAAAAAAGGCTTGCACAGAAAACAGATTTGGGTGGCCAAGTAAAAGCAGTTCGCCTGTTCACCCTTGTAGCGGAATTGGTCTTTATCGGCACCGGCAGCGGGCATGGTCGGTGCCGACGTTTTCCTGTCATAATTGCATCCCCCTATGCTAGAATCTCTTCAATAATGAAGTTCGGGACACATTCCGCCCTCAAATAATTGCGGCACAGTTGTTTTGTGCCGGAGGGCACTGAAAAACCTGATCGGCCTGCAGGTTTCCGCGATCAGGATGGTCATGCTGGGAATAAAGGTCAGGTAGGAGGAACAGCAAAGAATGCCATTTTCATAAAAACGGACAATGAGAAACAAGGCACAGCCAGGAGAAGTAGATAGGCATATAAGCAGGAGGCGATATGTTTAAACGCAAAATGGGTTTTACGGCAAAGATGCTTATCGGCATGATCATCATGCTGATTGCTGTTAATGTCCTGACAGTATTGGCCCACCGGGGCCACACGCTTTACCGCAGAGCCATCCTGAGCTACAGGGAAAATGCGGAAAACACCATTAAAACAGTGAACTCGGAGCTTGATTTGGAAAGGATCATCAGCGCCTTTGAGCGCTCTTTTCAAGAGCCGTCCGGCAAGCTTGATGATTCTATTGCCTCTGCCCGGAAACATTTCTCGGAAAGATTTTTAGGTGACGAATTTCAGAAACTGCACGGGGAAGATGCCGTCCTTTCGTCGCTCATGAACGACCTGCGCCGCGACCATGAACTTTTTTTAAATACAGCCCTTGATGTTGCAAGCAGTGTGCACGGGTCGTTTGACGGTTCCCCGCAGGCACGGGCTACTCTCGCGGGCAGGCTGCATCCGGCATTCACCGCTGTGCAGGGGCGTCTCGAACAGCTCAATGATCTTTTTGTGAAACGTTCTGACGAAGCGATGGATCGTTACTGGGCAGTAAGAATGGAGCAGTCAATAGTTCTCGGTGTGATCGCATCCGTGGCAATAATCGTTGGCATTCTGCTCATCATTATTCTACCCCGCACGGTTGTGAAGCCCCTGCGCAAGGTTATCGATAGCCTGACCCGCAATTCTGAAAATGCGCACATATCTTCACGGGAAGTAACCGGGATAAGCCAGCAGATCGCCGACGCTTCAAACAGGCAGGCTTCAAGCCTGGAGGAAATTTCCGCCCAGATAAACGAGATAGCGTCGACCTCGAAAAACACAGCTGCGAGCACCTTGGAAGCAAGTGCTAAGCTCAACGGCATTCGCCTGTACGCAGAACAAAACCGTGATGCCATTGAGCGCATGAATGATGCCAATTCCAGGATTAAGAAAGCATCCGAGGAAACGGTTGAGATAATGAAGACCATCGACGAGATAGCTTTTCAAACTAATTTACTGGCCCTGAATGCTGCGGTCGAGGCTGCCCGGGCGGGCGAGGCAGGGCGGGGGTTCGCGGTCGTGGCTGAAGAGGTGCGCAGTCTCGCCCAGCGCTGCGCTGAAGCATCCAGGAATACCGCCAGACTGATTGAGGAATCGCAGAAGAGTGCTGAGGACGGTTTCGCAGTATCGGCTGAAGTCACTACGGTCTCGCGGGAGATTGTCCAAAGCATTGAGAAAATCACCAGCATCATGCATGAGGTGACCGATCTCAGCAACGCCCAAGCCTTGGCAATGGACCAGATCAGCGTAGCGGCTACCCACATGGACCAGACGACACAAGAAACCTCTTCCAGCACGGTCGACCTGGTTGCATCGAGCAGTTCGCTTGCGTCCCAATCAGAAGAGCTGAAAGAGGCTGTGTACGTTCTCAGCCATATCGTGGGCACGCTGAGAAAGACGGCGGCCCCGCGTATATTTATGTGAACCCCGTCAAGCAATCTCCTTTTCATATGCCCTATGACAACAGCACGCTTGCCTGTGCTGATTGTCATAAATGGAACGGCGCCGACGCCTACACGGCCGCGACCATGACGCTCACAAAAAGCGTAAAGGGCAGGCTTCCGCAGCAGGAGATAAAGAAGGCGATTCTCGAGACCCTCAAGGGAACGGGCGACTACCGCGAAATGTATGTCATGGCAACAGCATTTAAAAACGAGCCCCTGGCGACCTGCCTCGAGTTCACGCTCGACCCTGAAACCATGTGCCTTTTCGCCTCGTCGGAAAAGCAGACCGGGAAGCTCTTTCATGTTGCGGCAAACGGCAGGGCGTCGCTGGTGTATGTGAAGCACCGCGACGACAAGAAATATTTTATGGACCCCATCGGCGTGCAGATCACGGGCAAGGCCGTGCAGCTCAAGTATGGCGACGCAGAGCCGCGCTACTTCATGCACCGCGACTTTCAGTCGAAAAACATCCACTTCAAGCACGGCCGGATCCGGATCATCGACAGGCAGGGCCCCCTGCGCACCAGCGGCAGGGAAGAATAAGGGGTTCCTGCAGTCTGCTGTATAATTTACGGGGTAAAGCCATAGTGCTTCAATACAGGATACACATGCTTCGGCACAAGGGTTTGAAGTAAATCAGGGTAGTTTGTTTTTACGTAGTAATAATTGCGGATCAGATGCATATCTATCCCATAGCGGGCAAATTCCGTGCCTCGCGGTCCGACTCGCGTCAGGATGCCGGCAAAAATATTGCCTGACCAGATTGGCATTTTTCTTCCTGTTTTCCGTTCAGCTTTACTGCCAAGCTTTATCTGATCAGCAAGCTGTGTAGCAGCCCTGATAACAGCCTTTGTACAATCACCGCCCTTTGATTCCGGCACTGTTTCAAGGTCATCAGCAATAAGGCTGTAGAGTTCTTTGCCCTTATCAGTGCGGATAATAATCCACTGGTACATTTTCTTCATATTAAACGGTGCGCCCATATAGCCGACAGTGATGTCGGTAAGGCTGTTCACATAATCAAAGCAGCACATGCAGGCCGGCACAACATAGTTGATTCCCGTAATTTCCCGGGGAAGGCTGAAAAACGGCACCCTCTCAATGTGGCCATCTTCATGCCTGAGGTGCACAGAATAGTCCTGCATAAACTCATAGTGCCGGACGGTTTTGGGTGAGACGGAAAGCTTTTCCAGAACCAATCGAAGATTTTTCAAGGTAACATTACTGACGCAGGGGATGCCGACTATGAAAATGTTCATATCTTTCAGATACGGGAACCGGAGGGAAAAGTCCCGTAACGCATGCACATGACAGGGAGCTCCTATGACGAGCAATCTTTTGATGCCTTGCTCATAAGCAGCCTGCAGCGAATGCAGCACCGGAGAGACAATTGGTTTGTTGCCGCAGCCTGCAAGGATTTCTGCCGTTGACCGTGCAAGCACGGGAACTGATTCAAAATGATCGGCTGTACCGCGGTGCAGCGTTACAACTGCTTCGACCATACCGGTTTCAAATGCCTTTTGTGCAATGCGTGTTATAACGCCCGTCCATGCAGCACCGGGAATCGGCTTCCTGATGCAGCCGGCAAAGCGCTCTTTGGAAATGCCAAAACGTATCTCATCATTATCAGCTGAGCGTTCCCGTCCGAACAGACTACTTTCCTGCTTGCCAAGCCATCCATTGGTAAAGACACAGCTCTCCAGACTTTCCTTTGCAGGCCATGCCGTAACCATGCACAAACCGCAGGAGCTGCAAAGCTTTTTGGGGGAAGAATGCATGTCTGCCGCATTTTTATTCATTGTGGGTACCATAGGTCTCTCCACTCTGTTGTCAACAAAGAGATTACTGAACAGAGAGTGCTTTCTGAATCTCAGGCACCAGCTTAAGAGTTTCCTGTCTGAGAAAAATAAACAATTAAAGTTTTTCTTGAAACTGAATTGTTTGCAGCACCGGAAATCGAAAAATATCACGTCACAAAAGAAACGAGCCACAAACAAAAGTATACATGCAGCTATAGATGTAAGGTAGCAAAGCTTTTCATATCAATACGTCTTTTGCAAATATCCTATCGAGAACATGTTGGGCTTTATGTCCTCAGTGCTCACGGCAATAACTGTCTGGTCGCTCAGGCCTGAGTGGATGCGCTGGAAATCATTGAACTGAGAGCCAACGATAAAATGTTTCATTTCACCTTTTTCTGTTTTTACGGGGCAGGTGTTCTGCATGAAGCACTTCCAGAATTTTCCATTCTGATCATAAATGTCTGTCCACAGGATAATGTATGACTCCGGATCAATATACCAGACCCGCTTGCCGTAGATATAGTTGGCCTCTTTGTTGACTACATCAAGAACATATGTTTTGCACCGCTCAAGGGTAAGGCCGTTTATGACCGCCTGCCCCGCCTGCCGCGTGGTTTTTGTCATGTCCTGGTGCCGCGAACAGAGAAGATCGCGGGTTCCTTGCAGCGTATAGGTGTTTCTTTCCAGATGGCCATCCCAGAAAAACTCGTCATCATAAATGAGGTCTGTTCCGTCAAGTGAGTCTGTCCTTTGAGTTGTTGACATTCGCCGGATACGTCTGAACTGGCTGTACCACAGGTACGTATCGTCATCTTTTGCAGGATCAATAAACCGCAGCGTGTAATAGCGGGTATTAAGGAATTCGGGAGGCTTATACATGTTCAGAAAATATCCACGGTGTATGCCCCTTGGATTGTCAGGTAGCGCAGGCCTTGGATCAAGCTCTGTACGGTGGATAAAGTAAAATTCAGAGTTTTCCTGTTCGGAAATACGCTCGGTTCTGCTTTTGGGATTTATGTTTGGTGCAAATCTGCGATAGTGTGACGTGTCGCCATGTGTATTGAATTCATAATTATATGCCACTTCAAGACCGGTTTTTGGGGCAGGAAAGGGTGTGCCTGCAATGTCCGTATGATTTTCAATTATTCCATGAGCGTTTGTCCTGACTACAGGAGAGTACTTTTTTGTTGCCTCAATTTCACCTTGCGTGGGCATGACCTGCCGGTAAGGCGCAATATAGAAGTACAAACCATCAGGAGGACCACCCCAGGTGTCAGGCTTTTTATAGATTCCTGCATAGGATTGAGGCAGAAACTCGGCAACCTGGGAAATATTGCTTTTATCTATCCTTTTCCCAACCCAGGTCTTTTCCCATTCCCCGACTTTTGCAAGCTCCTCCGGGCTGTAGGACGGGACCGGGAAGGCAACATCGCCAGCATAAGAAATTACAGGCAGAATGAAAAGAAGAAAGAAAATTATAAAAAAAGCATGACCTCTCCTGACAAAAGATACTGATGACATAGCGCACCCTCCGCATAGTGATTGCTGTTGTTGTATCAAAACAAACAATATTTATTATTGAGCCTGCTCACGATGAGAAAGGTGAGCAGGTGCAGCAAAGAGCTATGTCTCAAGTTTCCAGGGAGCAAGTCCTTCAGTAATGGACTCTGAGGTGAACAGATAATTGGTCATTGCCATAATGCATCTTCTGTTACTATATGCTGAGCGTTCAGAAGTTGTTCCATCAAAATCCTTCATCCGTCTCGCCGCTCATTTTTTTTACATCAGAAGCCATTTCTATGGCCATTTTGATGTATTGCTTGGACATTGCTCTTCTGAACCGGTTGCTGGAAAAAAAGTACTGCAGCTGTTTTAAAAAAGCTTTTGGCCGCACATAGGTGCCTATCCAGAAACCCTTAAATATTTCCTGGAGCTTTTCAGGGGAGACAGTGGTTTTTATGACGGACTTGCCAAAGCCATAATCTTTCCAGTCAAAGCTGGTCAGCATGTTTTTTTCTTTGAGCTGATTAAACATGTCCGTCCCGGGAAATGGAACCGCCATTGAGCCGACAACAAACGAGCAGAAGTCAGGATACAGATACTTTCCGTAGTCAAGGATCTCCTGCAGGGTCTTCTCGGTATCCTCGGGCAGGCCAAACAGCAGATAGACAGACACAAGCATGTCCAGCTCCTTTTCAAGCGTTTTCATCATGTTTTCAACAGAGCCCTTATTAAAGCCTTTCTTGCCGCACTTCTCCCGGAGCGCCGGATCAGGCGTTTCAAGACCGAAGACGATTTTAAAAAGCCCGTTGTCCTTCATCCGCTTCCACATGTCCCTGTAGCTCAGGAACACATCCTCCCTGGTTTCATAATACCAGTAGAGCTTCTCGCCACATTTTTCCAGTTCATCCAGAAACCCCTCCATCTGCTCGCGTACAAGAAACGATGCATCATCCTGAAAGAAAAAAGTGTCATGATTAAAATTCTTTTTTACCCAGACCATTTCCTCTACGATTTTTGCGGGATTTCTGTGGCGAACCCCTTTGTGGACTTTCCAGGTAATGCAGTAGGGGCATTTGTAGGGACATCCACGGGATGAGGTTGTTGCAAGCATTTTGTTGCCAACCCAGTGATACTTGTCAACCGGGAAAAGATGCCAGGCAGGGAAGGGCAGGGAGTCAAGATCGGCAATCGGCTCCCGGTCCGGGTTGCGTATGATTTCACCATTACCATTTCGCCAGGTAATGCCCGGTACCCCGGCAAAGCTTTCTTTTTTTTGTATCACCTTTGCCAGATGGCTGATCGTTGCCTCACCTTCACCTCGAACGACAACATCCAGTTCAGGGCACTGCTCAAGTGACTCCCGGTCGGTAAAAGTAAAGTGAGGCCCTCCTGCTATTGTGACAATATCGGGGCTTACTTCCTTTTTGGTGCGGCGGAAGATATTCAGCGCGCGCGGGCTGACCGGTGTCTGGCCGCCCGCGCCAATCATGTCGGGCTTAAATAATCTGATCCTCTGAAGAATATCGTCATAATGGAGATTTTCCGCAGCCGCATCAACCACCTGTACCTTCACACCATCCTGCTCAAGCATTGCTGCAATACAGGCAAGTCCAAGGTTTGGGGCAAGGTGAACCTGCTGATGATACATCGGGGGTTGAATGAGCATTACGCGCATAGCTTCGCACTCCGTGTTTCGTTGTTCGTGACTCGCAGCTCGCTTGTAGAAAATAGCACACAGCGAACCACGAGTCACGATTAACGAAAATTTAGTGTCTGTGCCTCATGGGAACTCTTGCCTGATCTGTTGCCTGCTGCCCTTCAAAAGGCGGATACACTTTAATTGCCTCATAGCCGCAGTGCATTTCACACATATGGCACTTCAGGCAAAAGCTCTGATCAGGGGCGCTTGTTTTTTTCTTGTTATCTACCTTTATGAGCTGCAAAAGATTGACCGGGCACACTTCCACACAGGTGCCGCAGCCGATACACTTGCTTTCATCAATTTTTATTTCAATCTGGACAATGTCCTGTTCGTTTACTGTTGGCATTGTTTTTCCTCCAAAATTTATATGTTTCTAATCTTGTCCGCCGCGGCGGATTGAATGCTGAACCTTGAAGTAGTGTTTATGAAAGTCCCTTCATAACAAGTGATCCGATGTCCCGCCCATAGCAGCGCAGCATAACGGATGCTACCGGATCTCTGACATACAGCCAGTCCTGGAGCACCGCCTTGCGCTTAATACAGTATTCCCGGTGTGCAGGATCAGTTATCGGCTTTGCTTCTTTTACCGTCTCCGCCCACTGCTGCAGATACCTGATGGGCAGATCAAATATTCGCTGACGATATTCCGGCGTGCCGCCTGCCTGAGTTCTGAAAAAGCTGTAATAGGGGCCCGTCAGCGTTCTAAACCAGACATGCAGTGATGGAGGGCCGACAATGTCATAATATTCTCTGAATATATTGTCCAGTTTATCAAGATACTTTACCCGGTACTCTTCATTAAGGACTATGTCGCACAGAGGCATATGATCAACCATGCCATGTCCCGGCCCCCTGCCTTCATCCCAGTCGATGAGCATGACCGGAAAATCATAATCATCTCGCGGGAAGCCAATGACTGCGCCCGATATCGACCTGCCGGAGAGAACCTGCCACCAGATGCATATTTTCTCAATTTTTTCAGATTGAAACACGCGGACTGCGCCCTTTGCCATCGGAGAATCAAGATTTTCAAGCAGCGGGTCCATATTAAACCCCTGATACATCCCCGTTAGCGGCTTTACATCCAGGGTGCGTAGAATTTCCCACATTTCCTCGGGGAATGGACGGATATTGGGAACATTTTTTGCCGGCCAGGTGTCACACTTGAACCCTACTTCTTTTTCAAGATGGTATTCTTTCATTGCAGACCTCCTTTATAATAAAATGAGTGTTGTAATTTATTATCTTTCCTGCGGCGGCAGGATGCTGATTGCTTGTACGGGGCAGTTGTTCTGGCACCCGTGATCCTTCATGCACAGGTCTATGTCGCTGACGATCGGAACTTTTTTCCCCGCCTCATCAGCATATTCTATGATATCAGGCGGACATATTCGCGCGCACACTCCGCCGCAGGCATCAGCGCCTATGCATTTTTCCTTATCAAGAATAAACTGTAATTCAGCCATGTCTCATTCCCCGTCATGTAATTTAGAGTATTTTTCTCATGGAGTCTTCAAGCTGAGGATACACCTTGATGGCTCCCTGAGGGCAGTTCTGCTGACAGCTGTGGCATTCGATGCAGGTATCAAGATCAAGTATTTCAACCACGCCCGTGTCCGGATTGACCGCAATGGCATCAACATGGCAGTAATCAACGCAGACGCCGCAGCCCGTGCACTTGTCCTCATCAATGACGATGCTGTGTTCCTGGTCACTCATGACATTTATCCTCCGACCTGTTTTTTCTTTTCCTGCACCATTTTTCTAAATTCCTCGTTTGACTCGTAATAGTCCTGCATGCCAAAGATAAAAGGTACCAGCGCAAACACATGGTGACGGGCAAGCTCCATATCGCCTTTCACCAGCACGGTATAGGTGTACATCATTTTGGCCTCAAGCGAGTTGTCGATCACGTCCAGCAGCACTTTTGATTTAAGCTGCATGCCGACCTGAGCGCCGGGATTTTCGCCTTCCTCAATGACGTTTAATCCTTTTACCAGGAGGGTTGTTACCGCCGGCTGATCATCTTCAAACCGCCAGAAGATGATGTCGCCGTCAAGCTCCACCATCTGCGCCTTGAACTCCTCATCAATGTTGACCAGCTCGGCACCTTTTTTCATGATTTCCAGCATTGAAGCCATTTGAAATCTCCTTTCGTTATCCTGATTTAACTTTAGGCACTTTAGTTCACAGCACGCTTTGGTCATTGAGTCATTGGTGGTTCTTATGTATAGCCAATCGCGCATTTTTTGCCCAGCTCTTCTCCCATTGTCCGAATGAGCACAGATCCCAGGGGGTCGCGCTGACGGAGCTGGGTCATAATGAGTCGCTTCCGTCTGTTTACATACTGTTTATACTGTTCATCCTTGATCGGCTCGGCCTTTTTGACCAGCTCCGCCCAGTGCTTGATGTATTCCATTTGACATTTCAGCGCCCGGTCACGCTGGCCGCTTGGGCCGTCAAAAATGTTATAGGGCCCGAGCTGCGCGCGAAACCACCGGTAGGTTGAAGGCGGCCCGATTAAATCTTTATATTCATTAAAGACCGGCTCAATGCCATCAAGATATTTTTCGCGGTACCACTCATACTCCACAACATCAACAATGGGCATGAGATCGATAATGATGTGAAGGCGCTTCTTTGATTCCTCCCAGGCCATGACAAGCGCCGGGAAATCATAGTTATCGTTTGGCCATCCCATCCACATGCCGCCGGCTATGCTTCCGGATATCAATACCCACATATGGGCCAGTTTCTCTATTTTATCGTTGTAAAAGTGGCGGAATGCGCCCTTAAGCATTGGCTTGCTGATGCCATCCTGCAGCACGGTCAAATCTTCACCTTCAATTTCAGTCAGCCGCTTAAGCCCTAAATCCTTGAGAAGCGGCCAGGTGCTTTCAGGGTAGGGATGCGGCTCAAACCCCTTAACCTCCCAGAGGGATTTGGAGTCAAAGCCGAGTTCTGTGATACTGTCGCTCATGATTTTCTCCTTTCATGTGTATATTATTTTTTAAATGTATACCCGATAAGACGTGATGAGTTGGCGACAACGACTACTGATCCAATATTGTGGATTATTGCACCGACCACAGGGCCGATCTCACCGGCTGAGGCAAGAATCAGCGCCACAACATTTATTCCCACCGAAATAAAAATACTCTGCCTGATAATGGCCACTGTTTTTCGTGAAAGCGCTATTGCTTCAGCAGCTTTTCCAAGATCATCGCTTGTGAGGGCAATATCAGCAGCTTCGATTGCCGCATCAGTTCCTATGACGCCCATTGCGATTCCAACATCAGCCTCGACAAGAGACGGCGCATCATTAATGCCATCACCGACCATGGCAACCTTTTCCCCCTGCGCCTTCAGCTTTTTAATATACGCAAGCTTGTCCTCGGGAAGAAGATCAGCAATAATTTCGTCAAGACCGGCGCCCTGTGCGATTGCCTCCGCAACGCTTTTATTGTCACCGGTAAGCATCAGCACTTTGCTTATTCCCATTGCCCTGATGTCTCTAATGGATTCGCGCACATCCGCTTTTAAGACATCGGCGATACCAAGACAGCCGATGATGCTGGAATCCCGTGAAACAAGTATGCCGGTTGCACCCGAGGATGCCATTTCCTGCATACACTGCCGGGCCTCGGGAGTAAGCGATATGCCCTTTTCTGCAAAGAGGCGCTCATTGCCGACGATGATTTCATGAGAATCTTTTTTTGCAACAATGCCCCTGCCGATGATGACCTCGGTGTGATCAGGGTCAAACGGCCATGCTTCATCATCCCGGCATTTTTTTAAAATTGCCTCTGCGAGCGGGTGCTCCGAGTGGCGCTCTGCCGTGCCTGCACAGCTCAGGACATCATGCTCTGAGAAGCCCTGCAACCCGCGGACGGAGCACACAGTCGGCGCCCCATAGGTGAGGGTGCCGGTTTTGTCAAACACAAAGGTTGTAAGCTTACCAATGGTCTCAAGTACTGCGCCGCCCTTGATGAGAATACCTCGGCGTGCGGCATTGCCGATACCGGCAACAACAGCTGTGGGCGTAGCGATGACCAGCGCGCAGGGACAGGCAACGACAAGAACGGTTACTGCGCGAAGAACTTCTTCAGTCACAAGCCAGACAAGCCCGGCAAGCACAAGCATCACCGGGGTAAACCAGCCGGCAAAGGTATCTGCTATTCTTTCAATGGGGGGCTTTTCCGCCTGTGCCTTGTTCACAAGGTCGATGATTTTTGATATCGTGGTATCGGAGCTTAAGCGGGTAACCTCAATTTTAAGAACGCCGAGCTGGTTGAGCGTGCCTCCGTAGACTGCATCCCCCGGCTCTTTTGCAATAAGGGCCGACTCCCCGGTAATAGGAGCCTGGTTGATTTCACCCCGTCCTTCTTTCACCGTTCCGTCAATGGGTATTTTTTCACCGGGCCTAACAAGAACGATGTCGCCTATGCAAACCTCATCAATATCAAGCTCTACCTCGCGGCCATTTCGCAGTACCCGGGCGGTCTCAGACTCAAACTCCATAAGGGCGCGGACAGCTTCACCTGTTTTTGCAATAGTGATATCCTCCAGCAGCTCTCCGATGTTCATCATCAGAACGACGATAGCCCCTGCAATATATTCCCCAACCGAGATTGAGGCGACAAGGGCAATGGTCACCAGTACTTCGGCATTCAATTTTTTATTTGTAATGGTTGATGCAATTGAGTTCCTCACGATCGGGTAGCCTGAAAGCATGGCTGCTGCAAGGGCAAAATACATTCCAGCAGGAGTGCTCTCGCCTTTAATCCAGGCGGTGATGATCAAAACAACACAGGCAAGGGGGCTGATAAACTCACGATATCGCTCAATGAATCTGTCAAACCCTGATTCGCCGTGATCATGGGCCGGGGGAAAACCTTTTTCAATAATTGCTTCGCGCGCAATATCATGCATACTATGCATTCCTCCACGAGAAGTTGAGCCTGAAAAAGCTTCCGAGCAGAATAAACAGGCAGATAAGAGAGACCTCCAGAAACTTCCCGAGACACAGGCCGGTAATCAGAGCAAGTCCGACAAAAAGCTCAATGTTGACTTTTCTGTTCTTCAAGCAGTCAAAAAACGCATTTTTAATGAGCGGAAAAATGCCGATGATTGCGGCACACAAAAGCATGCCCTCCGCCAGGGGCGAGGGAACCCACTTCAAGTAGCCTGCAAGAATGAGCACGGTCATGAGTGCAGCCCCGAAAAAGTCCCTCCCCGGATCCTTGAAAATTTTATGCATAACGGTAGTATGCTCCGGATCATGCGTATGATGGTGGCCATGGTAGAAAGAATGGGCATGATCATGCATGTGGGCGTATGCATGATCTTCAAACTCATCCTGCTCATGGCCGTGCGCATGGATGTCATGGCCATGTTTTTCATATGCTGAATCATCATGCGCATGGTCATGCCCGCGATGTCCAGTGTCGTGAGTATCCTCGTGGTCATGATCTTCATGCGCGTGATCCTCACCATGATCATGGCTGTTATCGTCTCCATGCACGTGTCCATCAATACCTGTTTCATAATGCCTGTGCTTATGGCCATGCGTCAGGTCTTTGCCGTGTGCATGCACATGTTCGTGATCCTGCTCCTGCGTAGCGTCATAGGCATGCATATGGTCATCATGGGGCAGGTCATCGTGCCTCACGGAATCTTTACGACTTTGCTCGTGCCGCGTATTATCCTTTTGCCGTTTTCTTCCCCCCTTTTTACAAATGAGAGAGTCACGATGTACATCATGCATTGTCTTTTTCCTTCCTGATTTTATTTACTTTATTTTTTTAAGCAGTTGAAAGGCTTCATCCAGATGATAAATAAGCTGTCGCGTTTCATTTTCGCCAAGTTTTGTAAGTATTGCCTGAAACTCTGCCCGGCGCTTCTGTGAAAAATCCTTCTTTATTTTTTTACCTTTTTCGGTAAGACGGACCCGTACGATTCTGCGATCCTGGCTGTCACGGACGCGCTCGGCAATCCCGTCTTGTTCAAGGCGATCCATTATGTCGGTAATTGTGGAGCTTTTGACCTGGGCATTTTTGCCCAGCTCACCGATCGGGTATTCCTTTGTATCGTCATGGAAGGCATAAAAAATTTTTATGACAGAGGGCGCAAGGTCGGAGTCGGCTGCCTTACCGTTTTTAAAGAGGGTTTTGTTGTAGAATTCGTCGATAAAATTACGGACAACGAGCATCTGTGCGTTAAGGACTTCAAGTTTTTTATGGTGCATATAGTTTATCCGTCTCTGGAATTTCCGGTTTGGGAAAGTAAATAAAATATATATTCCGATAACGGAATATTAGCATTCACCAGCAGGCCTGTCAAGTATTTTTTTACCGGAAAGAATAGATATGCTTGCGGCCTGCGAAGGTGGGGGGTGAGCCGAACAACCCGGTCAGCCAGCCTGAGTA
>CAYNVA010000609.1:0-2080 GCA_964400575.1 uncultured Thermodesulfobacteriota bacterium
TATCTACAGTAATCGGCAACTCTGCTTTTGGTGAGAATTCCACCCCACACATCGCTGTTGCCTCGTATAATAGTTACCTTTTATTCTTATATGTCAAGCCATGACACAATAATTAATTCACTTCTACTGCTGCAAAAAAAACCTGTCAATAAAAATATTATTTTACATATATATGGTTACTTATATAAATATAATTATTATAACTTAATAGTGCCGGTTAATATCAAGGGTTTTTACACCTAAAGCTATTTATCGCATTGTTTTTTCGGCAAGCACCACAGAGGTCTCAACCTGCCGCTCTGAGATAATCCAGTATTTCCTGAGCAACCGGTCTTTTTCTTCATGAGATACCATCACAAAATCATGCTTCTCATAGAAACGAATCGCCCATGACGCAGTTGCCCAGGTTCCTATTAAAACCGGGATAGCTGCCCTCTGTTTGAGCGTCTGCAGCAGAAGTTTCCCTATACCCTGCCGCTGCCTGTCAGGTCGAATATAGGCGTGCCTGAAGAGCGTCACGTCCATTATTGGTTGAATCCCCATCACCCCGGACAGCAAACCCGCTTCCTCATAGCCCCAGAACACCACCCCCTGGGCAATTTCATGACGCAGTTCTTCTTCCGGCATATACGGCTCTTTCCAGCAATCAGCAGGGATTACCCCTTTGTATGCCTGGGCAGCGGTATTGATGATGGCATAGATTTCTTGTAGATCAGCGCTGTTACATTGACGGATTATGGGCATCTATATAAATTCCAAAGGCTAAAGCTCAAATGTCAAATGAGGAGCGTCATTTTATCATTCTTGAATTTGTCATTGATTTAATAATTTGGGTTTTGAAATTTGAGCTTACTTTGCATTCCAGATATGTAATTACATTAATTGCATTATTGGCTTGCAGGTGATTTAAAAAGCGTTCTCACTTTCCCCTGCAGCGAGTCCATATAGGTATAGACCACCGGGGTGATATAGAGGGTGATGAGCTGGGAGAAGAGAAGGCCGCCGACAACAGCAACACCCAGCGGCCGGCGGGCATCTGCACCTGCGCCAAAGCCAAGCGCTATGGGCAGGCTGCCCATGATAGCGGCCATGGTAGTCATCATAATGGGCCTGAAGCGGATCAGGCAGCCTTCATAGATTGCATCATGGGGGCTCTTGCCCTCGTTGCGCTGCGCCTCCAGCGCAAAGTCAATCATCATGATGGCATTCTTTTTAACGATGCCGATGAGCATGATAACGCCGACAAAACCATAAATGTTTAAATCCATGCGGAAGAGCATGAGCGACAGCAGCGCGCCAACCCCGGCTGAGGGCAGCCCCGAGAGAATGGTCACCGGATGGATGTAGCTCTCATAAAGAATCCCCAGCACAATATAGATGACGAGTATTGCCATTATGAGCAGAATGCCGAGGTTCTGCTCCGAGGTCTGGAATGCCTGCGCCGTCCCCTGGAAGCTTGAGTTTATGGTCTGGGGAAGTGTTGCGCGGGCGACTTTATCCACCGCTGCCACTGCTTCTCCCAGCGACACGCCCGGCTTTAAATTAAAGGAAAGGGTCACGGCCGGGAGCTGTCCCAAATGGTTTACGGTAAGCGGGCCGACGCTGCGGGTGATCTTTGCCACCGTGCTCAAGGGCACCAGGCTGCCCGCGGTGGAGCGTATATAGAGCATGGATAGAATCGCGGGATCAGACTGGTACTTCGGCTCGAGCTCCACAATGACTTTATACTGGTTGTTCGGTGCGTAGATGGTTGACACCTGGCGCGTGCCGAATGAGCCGTATAGGGCGTCTTCTATCTGCTGCGCGGAAACGCCAAGCGCCATTGCCTTGTCACGGTTTATGTCTATATTTATCTGCGGATTTTTTATCTGCAGGTCGGTGTTCACATCCTGCAGGATGGTCACCGCACGCAGTTTTTCTTCAAGAATCGGCGCGAATTTATACAGGTCTTCAAGGTTCGGGCCCTGCAGGGTGAACTGGTACATGCTCTTGGTGAGCTGTCCGCCGATGCGTATGGTGGGCAGGTTCTGCAGAAACGCGCGGATACCGGGCACGGTTGAAAGTTTGGGGCGCAGCTCTT
>CAYNVA010000610.1:0-8045 GCA_964400575.1 uncultured Thermodesulfobacteriota bacterium
CATCCACAACAAGAATATTTAATTGTTGTGGTATCTTTGTATTAGTCATGAGCGAGCTATACTCCAGTTCTCATGCACCGTCAATTATAGAATAATAAGTATAGTGTGTTTAAAAAAAAAATGATAAATAAAATAATAAACTTGATCAAAAGGAGTTTTTTAATGAAAAAGGCCGCCATATTCTGCTCAGTGGCAATGTGCTGCCTGTGTATTGCGCGGTTTGCCGCAGCTTCGGATAATAAAACCACCGCTCCGGTCACGACGTCGCATACCATGCTGTCGGGAGTGCTGCCCCTGTTCTACAAGGCCACAGCCGGGCACCTTGTTCTGAAAGACGACAAGGCTGCCGAGACCGCGCGCATTTTCTATATTGCCTATGAAAAGCGGGGCCAGTCAGCAGGCTCGCGGCCCATAACCTTCGCTTTCAACGGCGGGCCGGGCTCATCCTCGGTGTGGCTGCACCTTGGCGCGCTGGGCCCGAAGCGGGTGGCCCTCAATGACGACGGATCACCGCCTGCGCCGCCTGCCCGGCTCATCACCAATGAATTTTCGTGGCTTGCCTTCACCGACCTTGTGTTCATCGACCCCGTGGGCACGGGCTACAGCCGCCCGGCAGATGATAAAAACGACAAGCAGTTCTATGATATGAAGGCCGACATCGAATCGGTCGGAGATTTCATCAGGCTCTATCTTACGCGGGCCCGGCGCTGGTCCTCGCCCGTCTATCTCTGCGGTGAAAGCTACGGCACGACCCGCGCTGTTGGCCTGCTTGGGTATCTCCACGACAAGCACGGCATCGACACGACCGGCATCGTGCTCATCTCGCCCGTGCTTGATTTTTCAACCATCGCTTTCGGGCAGACAAACGACATGTCCACAGCCCTTGCTCTGCCCACCTATGCAGCCGCAGCCTGGTATCATAAAAAATCAACGGCCGCTTTTCCGCAGCAGACAGAGGCCCGTGCCGCTGCCGAGCAGTTCAGCCTCGGCGCCTATTTGAGCGCCCTTGCCCAGGGCAGCGGCCTGAGCCCGGAGCAGCGGGATGCAACAGCTGTGCGCCTTGCCGGGCTTACGGGCGTTTCAAAAGAATATACGCTGCAAAGCAACCTGCGCATGGAGCCTGCCCGCTTTCGCAAAGAGCTGCTGCGCGACAGCTCCCGCATCATCGGTCGCATGGATGCCCGCCTGACCATGCCCGACACGGACGGAGCAGGAGACGGTGCTGCTGCTGATCCGTCGCTTGACCGGTTTCGCGGGCCGTTCTCCGCTGCCGTGAACGACTACCTGCGGCGCTCACTGAACGTGCGTGACGACCTGCCGTACTGGTATTTGAACGGCGAGGTCGGCAGGGCGTGGAACTGGCGCTCGGGCATACAGGGCGGGCAGGGTTATGTGGATGTGTCGCAGCAGCTGACCGACGCGCTGCACCTGAACCCGAACCTGCGCGTCTTCATGGCTGCCGGGCTCTATGACCTTGCAACGCCCTACTTTGCAGCCGTCTACACGGTCAATCATCTGGCGCTTGACCAGAGCCTCGGGAAAAATATCATTCTTCACACCTATCCTGCCGGGCATATGATGTATACCGACCAGGCAACACTGCGGCAGCTCAACCGGGATGCTGCGGCATTTTACAGGAACCGGTAATATGCAGCAGCTGCACGAGGCCATCATCTGGCTCAACAGCTGGCTCTGGGGCCCGCCCATGCTGGTGCTGCTGGTGGGCACACACCTGTTTCTCACCGTTCGACTAAAAATCATTCAGCGCTATCTCTGGGTGGCCATAAAGCTTTCCTTCCGCAACGACAAGGGCTGCCAGGGCGATGTGAGCCAGTTCGGCGCGCTTATGACGGCTCTTGCCGCAACGATCGGCACAGGAAATATTGTGGGCGTATCCACCGCCATAGCCCTGGGCGGGCCGGGCGCAGTGCTGTGGTGCTGGCTCACGGGCGTATTTGGCATTGCCACCAAATACAGCGAGGCAGTGCTTGCCGTGCGCTACCGCGTGCAAACCTCCGACGGCACCATGCTGGGCGGCCCCATGTATGCCCTGGAGCGGGGGCTGGGGCAGAAGTGGCTCGCAGTCATTTTCTGCATCTGCACCTCCGTTGCAGCTTTCGGCATCGGCAACACGGTGCAGGCCAATTCACTGGCATCGATCATGAAGGAAACATTTGAAGTGCCGCCCCTTGTTTCCGGCTCTGTCATGGCAGTGCTGGTGGGGTTGGTGATGCTCGGGGGCGTGCGCTGGATAGCGCTGACCTGCGAGGCGCTGGTGCCGTTTATGGCCCTGTTCTATGTTGTCGGCTGCGGGATAATTCTTTTTCTGAATGCCCAGCATGTGCTGCCCGCCATTGTGCTGATAGTAAAGTCTGCGTTTACGTCGCAGGCGGTGGGTGGCGGTTTTGCCGGAGCAAGCGTGCTGCTGGCGGCGCGCTACGGCATAGCCCGGGGGCTTTTTTCAAATGAGTCGGGCCTCGGGTCTGCGCCCATCGTGGCCGCAGCCGCTCAGACGCGCAACCCCGTGCGGCAGGCCCTTGTATCGGCCACCGGCACATTCTGGGACACGGTAGTCGTCTGCGCCATGACAGGCCTTGTCATCGTGAGCAGCATCCTTCGGGACCCTGCGGCCTTTCAGGCCCTGCGCGGCAACGGCGCCCTGTTCACGAAAGCAGCCTTTGCGCAAATCCCTCTTGTGGGGCCGACGGTGCTTGTGGTGGGCCTGATCACCTTTGTTTTCTCAACCATTCTCGGCTGGTCCTATTACGGCGAGCGCGCCATGGAATACCTGTGCGGCAAGAAGTCGATCACGGCCTACCGGGTGGCCTGGGTAGGGGCCGTGTTTGCAGGGTCGGTCATGACCATGCCACTGGTATGGGACCTGGCCGATGCCATGAACGCGCTGATGGCGCTTCCGAACCTTGTGTCACTGATTTTATTGAGCAAAGTAATCGTTGCCGAAACGCAGAAGTATCTCTGGAGCGGCAGGCTCGACGATGCGGGGGACTAGAGAGAGTACCCGGCACAACAGGCTCCAAATTTGCATAGTACATACTATCAATGAAAGGGCGCGATATGGCGGAAAATGAAGATGAAGATGCAGGCATGGAAATTAACGAAGATGAAATAACCGAGGATACCGATATAATCTTTTATTCAAATGATGCCGAAGAAATACTGCGGCTGTGCGACAATGGCGACATCCATGTCCATGGGCACCTTGCGGAAAACGACAAGGATGTGGTCGAAGGGCTGCGTGAATTTCTGAAAAGATCAGGCTATATCGGCTGAACAGGTTTTTTTTGCGCAGCGCATTATTCGAGCAACTCCCGCCCGTCGTACCATGGCAGGCCGAAAGCCTGCGCTATGGCATGATTTGTAATTTTCCCCTTATCGATATTCAGCCCCCGCAGCATGCTCCACCAGAACGCTGTGGCCTGCCGCAACAAGGTCACTGGCCCTGTCGGGCGTGAGCCCAACGGGGTTTCATTGTCCTTTATCTCTTTAAGGATGCCGACGATCACGACAGGGGCTCCTCCAGCGAGTTTATACTGTCATGCTTTTTCGGCATGCGGCCGTAGAGATCAGCCATGTCCTGCAGCTGCTCCATGACAGCCGGGTTCAGGCGGCCCGGCAAAAGTTTCCAGAGCCAGTTGCCCTGAGTGGTGCCGGGCGTGTTCATGCGCAGCTTTTCACCGAAGCCGAGAATATCCTGAGCCGGAATTATTGCCAGATCCGCAACTGATCCGTAGGCAAGGCGGATCGCGTGCCAGTGAAAATCGGCAAAGCCCGCCGCTCCTACATAATCCAGGATATAACGCCGCATACTGTCGCCGGTCTCAACGCCGTAGAACCAGCCATTGGTGGTGTTGTTGTCATGCGTGCCGGTGTAGACCACGCAGTTCGGGTCGGTATAGTTATGCGGCAGATAGGGATTTGTGCTTGTGCCGTCAAAAGCAAACTGCAGAATTTTCATGCCCGGAAGCTTCAGGCTTTTGCGCAGCCGTGCCACCGAAGGGGTGATGACGCCCAGGTCTTCGGCAATGAGGGGCAGTTCGCCAAGCTCTGCCCGAATCCGTTTAAAAAAAAGCGCCCCCGGTCCCTTCAGCCACAATCCGTTCACCGCTGTCGGCTCCTGCGCAGGGATTGCCCAGTAGGATTCAAACCCCCGAAAATGATCAATCCGGGTTACATCAAACAGCCGGCACAAATGCCGCAGGCGCCCGGTCCACCAAACCATAGCCGGCTCAAACAATTTTTTGTCGGGGCCATGCCAGCGGTACAGCGGGTTGCCCCAGCGCTGGCCGGTTGCGCTGAAATAATCGGGCGGTACGCCTGCCACCGCGTCAGGCAGCAAGGTGCGGTCGTCGAGCTGCAGTATCCCGGTATGGGCCCAGGCGTCGGCACTGTCGAAGGTGACATAGATGGGAATATCGCCGATGATTTTGATGCCAAGGCTCGCGCAGAAGTTTTTCAGCCCGGTCCACTGCATGAAAAAAAGGTACTGCAGAAACGAATGAAATCTTATGGGAGACTGAAGCCTGCTGCGCCAGGACTGGATGGCACGGGGCTTTCTGCGGGCGATATCGCCCTCCCATGACGGCCAGTGATTCGTGCCGAAGTGATCGCTAAGGGCTGCAAACAGTGCGTAGTCATCAAGCCAGCACGAGGCCTCTGCGCAGAAAGAGGCAAAATCCGCCTGTTCATCCTGCGGGGCATTTTGGAAAAAACTTTCGCAGGCCGAGCGGAGCAGGGGCAGCTTATGCTGCCAGGCAGCGTCAAAATCGCAGAAATCGCTGTCGGAAAAAACCGCGGCATCGATATCGCCGGTAAACCAGCTCTTCTGTTGAAGCTGTTCAAGGCTTATAAACAGGGGGTTCCCGGCAAATGTCGAGGTTGAAGCATAGGGCGAATAGCCCAGGGCAGGTGCAACGGGGCCGATAGGGAGAACCTGCCAGTAGCTCTGGCCTCCTGTGGCGAGAAGCTCGGCGAACTCGTATGCCTCGGGCCCGAGGGTGCCCGTGCCATAGCGGCCCGGAAGGCTTGAAATATGCAAAAGGATGCCGCGGGATCGCTCAAATCTCATAGATAACCCATCATAGTGCGTAGATGTAGGGTGCGCAGTGCGCACCGCATATTTGATCCTATCTATTTAAAATTGTCATTAAAGACTCGACAACGTCCATGCCGTATTGCAATTATTGTCGGCATCATGCGCCCTTGTTGGTGCGCGGTGCGCACCCTACCCGAAAAAAGTTTTTACCGGGTCAGCTTGCGATAGTTCCTCAACGCCTTTGTCACCACATGCACCCACAGGGGGCTTTTGCGCGCCACAATGGTGGCGCTGCGCAGATGATCAAGAAATTCCTGCGTTGTCGAAAAATCCTCCATCTCCATGCAGGCCCTGCCCACCTCGATGGGCAGGTGGGCATCGCTTGCCGCAATCGGCACTGCTCCGGCGGCAAGCAATCGCGCCAACAGATCGCGGTTTTTTTCAATGAACATATTGCGCGCATTGAAAATTTCAATCATGTCGATGCTGCCCACGAGCGCCTCTAGGGCCGGCTTGTGCAGGCGCGAGCTGCGGAGCCGGTCGAAAGGATGCGGCACAGCCACAAGGCCGCCCTGACTGCGTATGCGCGCCACTGTCTCCTGCGGCGACAGGCCTGGAGGAATTGCCTCCTGCAGAAAATAGCCGATGATTTCGCCCTGCGTGGTGCATATCTCCTCGGCGCAGATAATTTTCAGGGACCGCACCGCAGCCTGCATTTCACGGGCGCCGGCAATGGTGTTGTGGTCGGTGATGGCAACCGCGCCGATGCCGAGGCGCAGGGCGGCCTTTTCAATCTGACGCGGGCTCAGGCGCGCGCACATCGAGTAGCTTGTATGCACATGCAGGTCAACCTTTA
Organism: uncultured Thermodesulfobacteriota bacterium; assembly: GCA_964400575.1. Classification (GTDB taxonomy): domain Bacteria; phylum Desulfobacterota; class WTBG01; order CAIYCZ01; family CAIRTM01; genus CAIWCT01. The sequence goes on from CAYNVA010000610.1 coordinate 5,910, forward strand.
TCATCATATATACTCTGCTTTCTGGTGGGCCCATTTGAATTTATCAGTTGCTGACACCCTTTCCCTGATCCCAAGACACATGAACTATGATCCATAAAATTCAACAACTAAAATCCCCGCGTCATTCCGGCTTGTCCGGAATCTTAACGCTATCCTGTGCAGGATTCCGGACAAGCCGGAATGACAGGATTGGCTTTGTTTACGAGAGATTTCATTTAATCCTACAGCTCCTGCTGAGCCCGGTCGATAAGCGCCTGCATGGACGGGTGAAATGCCGGGCACCGCGGGCAGGTATCGTGCAGGTAGCTTTTCCACTGCTGCCGCTCGTCCTGTCCCATTGCTTTGAGCTCCGGCATCCAGTCGTATTCCCAGCAGCTCTTGTCATGGCTAAGCGCAGGGCAGGCAGTGCCTTTTTTGGCCATGCAGGTTGGATTCAAATTGCTGCACTGATTGGGCATAGACACCTCCTGAAAAGCTATGACGTTTTTACCGGCTTAAGGTCAAAATAATCCCGCAGGCGGTTTGCCGCCGTGAGCAGATCACCGTCGCGAGCCACGATTTTAACCAGCTGCCCGGTAGACAGGTGCAGCAGCTTCGCGGCATTGCTCAGGCTTCCCCTGCAGGCAAAAAGCGCATCAAGCACTGCCGCGCACACCTGCGGGTACAGCGGGTTTCGGGCGTTTACCCGCACGGGGCCGACAGCTGCAAAAATTTCCCTCACGCTTTCATGCAGCGCAAAATGGGCGCTTCGCACCTGCAGGGCCAGGGCCAGCCGGAGCCTGCCCAGGGCTTTCTGTTTGTTTTCATGCTGCGACCGGCGTTCCTCGCCGGTCACGGTCACAGCTGTCGTGACATGCGTCAGCCGAACGGCGCTGTAGGTGCGGTTGCGGTGCTGGCCGCCCGGCCCTGAAGCGATATAGGTATCCATGCGGCACTGTTTCAGCAACTGCCCGTCATCAGCAGCCAGCTCGTGCACAGCTCCGCCCTCACGCACAATCATTTCCTTCACGCCCGGCTCCGCTGGAAAACGCTTTAAGCCTCTGCCCGGCAGGGCAGCCAACGGCTTCAGGTAAAAGAGTAGCCGTATTATGAAGGGGTTGCAATAAAAAATTGCCTTTTGGCCAAAAACTGCAGAGCATAAAGACAAGAAGCCAGAATTCAGAATTCAGGAGGTGCGGAAAAAAGTTCCGAGTAAAGAGATTCAAGATTTTGGATTCAAAATTGAAAAAATTCATATAGGAGTATATGCCACGGCGATTGCCCGGCGTTCGGAGAATAGGATTCAGCAGTCACATGGGAAAAAACAGCGGAAATATTTCAGGATCTGATTGTCTGGAAAAAACGAGCGGACTTCTTGAATTCTCTGTGTGTCTTTTATTCTGAATCCTGACTACTGAATTCCGGCTTCTTTTCTAAAAGTATGCGCTGTGCTCAAGCTGGGGCGGCAGCGCACAGTGCCGGTACCGTTGGTTTTGACTTTTTTATGCAGGATATCGCACGGGAAATCAGGGTTATTTTCCCGGGCGGATGGCGGGCACATAACCGGGCTCGATCGTCTGCAGGACTTCACCGCTTCGCAGCGGCCGGGTTGCCCGTCCGGTCATGCTCAGCAGAAATGTCGCGCTGCTGGCCTGGTTGAGCCCTCCATGTGAAGAGGCCATGTCGATAAAGGCTTTAAAGAGGGGATACCCGCTCATGTATCCATCCTTGAGGGTTATCATCAGGTCGGACGGGCAAATGACAATGCCGTGAAAGGCATCCCATATCCGGGGGGGGGCATTGGGCCATTCATGGTCAACGGTTGCGGTAAACCAGTCCTCGGGTTTTGCAAAGCCCTCCGCATCCGCCTTTCCGGACATGGTCAGCAAAGCGCGTACCGGCTGGTAGTTCAGCACATCCCGGTCTATGGCAATATAGCGTATTTTGCCGCCCTTTTTTTCTATTGCTGCCGAGCCCCTGCTGTCACGCACGATAACCCGTTCGCCGTCCATATACAGTGCAAGCTGCATCTGCGGATTGTGCAGCAGCACGTCGGCAACAGCCGCCGGCCGTCGCGTATGTATGCCCGCATAGGTGACCAGCCCCTCCGTGTCGATAACGATATCGGTATCCGACTGAATTTTGTCCCTCACGGCA
>CAYNVA010000611.1:0-7907 GCA_964400575.1 uncultured Thermodesulfobacteriota bacterium
CGGCTGGCAAAAGTCTGCTCATACAGGGGTGTTTGAAGCCAGCGTGCCTGCTGCGCGGGGGATGGCTGAAAATCGACAAGCCACAAAATGGTTTTCGTGCCGCCGATGTCGCCTGCCAGCAGGGTGCTTGCCATGCGGTTACTCCTGTTGCTCATTTCGGTTGCTGTCTCGCTCTGGGGCGGTCAGGGTGACGCCGGTTTCTGCGGTAGCAGTATAGGTCTGCTGCCAGTGCCTGTCAAGGCTCATGCCCTGCAACACGCGGGTACCCTGTCATCAAAAAAAGCACGCTCAAGGGACAAGCACGGTGCCGGTGCTGTGAGTTTTCAGAAATTCGAGAAGCGGGGCGAGCACTTCATTTTCCCTGCGCTGAGGCCTGTCGGCTGCGGCGCAGAGCACATCAAGGTGATCATAGCCGGTTATGTTTTGCGCGAGAAATTCTATTTTGGGCAGGGCATCTATCCCGTCCAGGTGGTCAGACCGTATGCCGTAGCGCGCCCTGAACGGGGCCGTGGCTATGCCGAGATCGACGGACAGCCGGCCGGGGAAATACCACTCGTAAAAATTCAGCGGCCCTTCAAAAACGGCCCGTGCATAGTCCTGTATATCGGTCACTTCCGTTTCCGCCGTGGTCAGCGTAACCGCGCCGGTCGTGTCGGTGTATGCCGGATCATCTGCGCTGCCGGTCGTGTCGAAATTGGCCCAGGTGTAGAAGGTGCCGTTGTCGGTAGCGGCAGGCACGAACAGCCCGCCTGAGCCGAACAGTCTGCCGCGCTGCACAACCGGCCCGCCGGCAAGAAACCCGAGGCTCACCCGGCCGATACTGATTGGCTGAAAGTTGTCATCGGAAAAAAGCCCGAGCATGGCCTCATTGCTCAGATGAAAATCACCCAGCGCCGGGGCTGAGGGGCTGCTGCTCTGAAGGCCGTAAGTGGTAAAATACTTGATGAGGCTTTGCGTGCTGTCGGAAGGGGAAACCATTCTGAAAATTGTCGATTCCTTTGCCGGAGCAAAACCGGCGTACAGGGCAAGTATTTCAATCAGCGCCATGGCCTCGGGCGTTATGCTGAAACCTGCCGACTGCCCCGGCGCAGGCGCGCGCAGCTCGGCAAGCCTGCGGGCGTAGCGCTTCTCGGAGGTCGATGACGACCACACGGCAATGGTATTTTCAAGGCCGATGAGGCCGGCGCAGTTGTTGAATCCGGCATCGTCAAGGGTTGCCGAGTCATTGTCAAAATCCCATGCAGCATAGGCTGCGGCAATGGTGGCGCCCATGGAATGTCCCGCGATAAAAACCGTTGTTTTGCGGTCAGCGGGAACGGGGATTTTTTCCTCGAGTATGGTGTGTATGTCCTGCATGAGCAGCTGCAGGCCGAATTCGGAAAGATAGGGCGTTTCGGCTGCCGTGTAAAACCCGCTGAAGGTGCGGCCATTGATGGAAGCGGCGTTATAATAATAGTCAAGGGCGACCTGCGGATCTTCAGTGCTTTCGGCTTCCTGCAAGCCGGTCTCATCTTCCAGGCAGTTTGAGCGCCGATCAAGGGCCCAGACCTCAACCGGGAACGCCTCTCCGGCAAGAGCAACCAGCTGACGGGCAAGATAGCTGAAGCTGCCGGCTCCACCAATATAGCCCGGTATCATGATGACAACGGCTTTCACGGCCAGGGGCATGTCGTTGTCGGAAGCGGGCCGAAACCGCAGATAGTGTATATAGTCACATGCCGCAGGAGCCTGCCCATTGCCGGAAGGGGCAGGCGAATAGATTGATTCCTCCTCCACAACTACATTCTGCGGCAGGGCGGTTCGCGGGGGAGGCGCCGAGGGCGCTTCGGGGAGCAGCTCCTGCCGGCCTTTGCAGGCGCACAGAAGAAGGACACACCAGAGGGCATACAGCATTGTTTTTGTCATGGGGATTATTGCCGTTATTGGATTAAAAACGAAATGCAGGCTGTAATATATAACAAGTGTTTTAAGCTGTAGGGGAGGGGTTTATCCCCTCCCGCGGGCGGGCATAAAGCCCGTCCCTTCATTCAAACAATAAAAAGCTTAAAAAGTTATGGGGATTAATTGTGCTCGGTCACTATTACTACATAGAAGAATTCGGCCCTGCAATCAAGAGGCACAGCAGAAATCCGCAGGCTTCCTGAGCCGGTCAGCCCAGAATGCCTGCGTGCTTCAGGCGGGCGATGATCTGGTCTGCGCAGGCCCCGACCGGATAGCGGTCGGTATCAATGATGATCTCTGCTGCTTCGGGCTCTTCATAGGGCGCTGAAATGCCGGTAAAGTCAGGGATCTCACCTGCCCGGGCCTTTTTGTAAAGGCCTTTCGGGTCACGCTCTTCGCAGGTGGCAATCCCGCAGCGGCAGTATATCTCGAAAAAATCCCCCTTAAGCAGAAGATTGCGCGCGCGCTCCCGGTCGGCTCGATAGGGCGAAATGAAGGCCGACAGCACGATGACCCCTGCATCGGCAAACAGCTTCACGAGCTCTGCCAGCCGCCGGATATTCTCCTGCCGGTCTTCGGCAGAAAAGCCGAGGTCGGCATTCAGGCCGTGGCGCACATTGTCGCCGTCGAGCACGTAGGTGTGGCACCTCAGGGCGTGCAGCCTGTTTTCAACCTCATGGGCCACGGTTGACTTGCCCGAACCCGACAGGCCCGTAAACCACAAAACCACGCCGCGGTGGCCGAAAAGTTTCGCGCGGTCTTTTTTCGTGACCGTCGGCTGATGCCAGACGACATTGCTGCTTTTTTTCTGTTTCATGACTGCTGCCTGGCCAAGTGCTTTTTCAACGGGTTTTGCGGGCGAATTACCGTTATTTCTTTGCCGTACCGCTATCCATATGCTTCAGCACTATTTTACAAATTGCGGTCAGTGTCTCCGACACCCCCATGCCGGTTATTGCACATGATTCAAAAGCCGGAACATTCAAGGTATTGAGCCTGGTATTGAGCTCATCGGCAGGCATGATATTGGGCAGGTCGCGTTTATTATACTGCAGCACAAAGGGGAATGCGGCTAAATCCTTTCTGTAAAAACGCAGATTATCCCCGAGATCCTTCAGGCTTTCAATATTTTCCTGCAGCTTGTCGGTTTGCGAATCAACGACAAACACAATTCCGTCGACGCCGGTCAGCACGGCGCGCCGGGTGAGAGCATAACGCACCTGCCCGGGCACGGTATATATATGGAAGCGGGTCTTAAACCCCCTGATATAGCCAAGATCAATGGAGAGAAAATCAAAAAACAGCGTCAGGTCATCTTGCGTGGCCAGCGACACAAGTTCCCCGCGTTGCTGAGGAGACATAATCTTATGAATGCACTGCACATTTGTTGTCTTGCCGCACATCGCCGGTCCGTAATATACTATCTTTAAATCAATCTCGCGTTTTACTTCATTAAAGACGACCATGGTTTCCTCATGCTTTTAATAGAAGATTTTTTATTTCCGTATCCACCGATCTGAAATTGCGATCAGCGGCATACACCTTCTGGAAAACCTTCAGGGCTTTCTTCAAATCCCCTTTTTCCTTATAGACCAGCGCCGACTGATAGATCAGGCCGAGCCGGTCGCGTCCCGTGAGATTCGCGAGCTTCAGGGATTTCCCGATCAGGTCATTGGCAACATCAAATCGGCCCAGAGCCATATGGCACTCTGAAAGTTTTAAATAGCATGCGGCTTTATTATCAAGCCCGGCCAGGGCTGCGGAAAATTCGCTTATCGCTTCATTGAATTCTTTGAACCGCATATAGGCCAGACCGAAATTGAAATGAAACTGCGGGCTGTCCATATCCCGGGTATTGGCAATTATAGTCTTCATCTGATTGAAAACATCATCGGGCGAGGCGCCCTGCCCGCCACTGGCATCGCCGGTATTATGCGGCGGAACAACCTGCACCTCGGCATCACTGGCAAGGGCCTGATGCAGATCAAAATCCTCCTGCGATACAGCTATGCGCTCCTCGGCTGCGTCCTTCTGGTCGGCAAGCTGCCAGTCTTTATCCTGATAAAATTTTGCAATCTTTATCTTGAAAAATTCATTATCGGGATCTATTTCTTGAATTTTATACAGGACCTGAACGGCTTCATGATTCATTTTCTTTTCGCAGAACTGATTGGCCAGTTTTTGAAGCACTGCCACACCATCACCGATAAAGCCGTTTCCCAAATGGAGATCGGCAAGCTCCGTGTAAATGTCCATCTTATCGGGATCAATTGAGATGGCACGATTATACATGGAAACAGCTACCCGGGGAAGCCGCTTTTCCTGATATGCCCTTGCCGCAGTGAGATATTCCGCGATGGCCTCTTCTTTTTTGCCGTACTCTAAATACAATTCAGCAATTTTTACTCGCAGGCGAAGGTCACCGGGATTCCCGGACAATACGCGCTGAAGCTTATCCAGAGTCTCTTTGAACTTGTCCTGGGTGGTCTGCTTTCTAAAAAAAGGTATCCTGGCCATAGAAATTTAATCCGGTGATACACTGTTTCTATGCAAACTTAGACGAATGGACTCTATACATAACAAAACCGGCTGCGCCTCACAAGCTTATTTTTTCTCCCAGCGCGCCCAGGGCACGCCGTCGGGCATGTTCATATAGGTGATGCGATCCGGGTTGATTTTAATGGTCCGGGCAGTGACCACGCGCTTGATGATATTCTCCAAGGGCTGCACAGCCTTTGACCATTCCTCAAGAAAGCCCTTCATTTTCATCATGCCCATGAGAAATTTCGGATGCGGCGCTTTGTTGATCTCGGCCGTGCCGTCGATGATAAGGCCGTATTCCGACTCGATATAGCCGTTGGTGAACCCGATGGTAACCGAGACCTTTTTTGACGCATCAAGATTGACGAACTTTTCGCCGCCGGCGCTGGCGATATAGATATCAAGGCCGTCGCTCACATAATCAAGTAGGGTCTGATGCGGCGTGCCGTCGGGGTTGACGGTGGCAAGTGAGAGGCACTGCGGCTTTTTTAAAAATTCCGTCACCTCTTTTTCAAGCTCCCTGCCCTTGAGCCTTTTAACCGGAATGTTGAGCTTCTTGAGAAAATACTCAGCCTGCTCCTGCTGCTCTTCAAAGGTGAGTCCTGGCTCGGCGATGTTCATAACGGCTCCTTATTGAGATTTACTTGTTGGGTTCGCCCTTCCTTTATTAGCATATACACAGCCCTGCAGATCATTGATTTCTTCTTGCATATAAAGACCTTTCCGATTTTCGGGCTTAACCCAACGACTATAAATTCTGTAAAGGCGGGGTTGCCCCCCATACTTGTGCATTAAGAAAGACAAGATGAAATATCCTGTAAACAATAACATTCCTGTCATTCGGGCTTGTCCAGTCTGTAGGGTGCGCTGCGCGCACCGTGTGTTGTGTCCGGCGCGCACAGCACGCCCTACAGGATAGAGCCCGATGTATTCTTGTAGAGACAGGTTTGAAACCAGTCTCTACCTGTTCATTCCATCCCGGTGCACAGAATACTGAAAAAAGCGGCCTGCACCTCAACGGGCACGTTAAGGCCCATGCGCAGAAACTGCCCGTGCTCGGCTTTGGAATTTTTTAGTATCATCTGCTGCTGCACGGGCAGATAGTCAAAGCCTTCCGCAGGCGCCCATCGCGCACAGTAGCTGCCATAGGCCTGCCAGGCAAAGCTGCGAACCTGTTCAATCGCCTGAAGGTCAATCCCGGGCAGGCGCACATGCCACAGGGGGCCCCAGAAGGGGGGCAGCGCCTCGATTTTCAGCATGCCCCACAGCAGACCCGCCGCATCAGCAGCCTGCGACAGCCTGTCTATAAGCGCCTGCCTGCAGTCATCGGGCGCCTGCGGCATATGAATGGCAATGCGGGTGCACATATCCGCAGCCTCGCCGGTCTGCATATTGATATTGGTAACCGCAGCGTCAAGGAAGAGAAAGGGATAGCCCTTCTTTACCAGGGCCATGGTGCCCACGAGGCGCACGAATTTGCCGCTGTCAAAGTTCTGGCTGTTCTTATAGACCTCCACGAGGCGGATACCGGTTGCAGGACTTTCATACCGCGCGATGATATTGGTGGAGTATGTCGCGGGGCAATGGCTCTGCACAATGAACTCTGCGGTTTTCTCAAGGCTTTCATCATCGGGCAGGGGCAGGGTGAACTGCCGGTCAAGGCCTTCCCGGGATGGCTGCAGATAGTTTTTTATAAAAAGCTCATTGTTCACGTTTATTCCTCCACATCGTTATGCCATGCCTATCTGCTCGGTTGCCGTGCTGTTTTCCCCTATTTTCTTTATTGGCAGGCTGCCCGGCCGCATGTGCAGCAGCGCGATTTTTACGGGCGTAATTTTTATGAGATTTATGAATATCTCCGTCTGGCTTTCGGGTACTGATTATGAGAGTCTGTTGTGCCGCTCCAGCTCAGCGGCAACGGCGCTCAGTCCCAGGCTTTCAAGCTTTGCCCGTGTCGGGCAGCCGGTTTTTCTGTCCCAGCCCCGCACGTCGTAATATTCATCAAGCATTGCTTCAAGCTCCACGGTTTTACCGGCCAGCGGGCCCTCCCCGTGCGACTCGCGCAGAAACCGCTCGGGCAGCCGGTCGTCGGCGCGGGTAAATCCTTCGCGGCAGTTGAATGCCCGCTCCATGTTCCAGATGCGCTCGCCCACAAGCCTGAGATAGTCCTCGTCGCCGAACTGCTCGATGCCTGTGGCGGCCTGCAGCATGGCTGCCAAGCCGGGCAGATCAATCAGCTTGAACTGCATGGGGAATATGCAGACAATGCCTGTTTCAAATGACGCCACCTTGTCCTGATTCATCATGCACATGGCGCCCTTGCCGGCGAATGCAAACCGGTCATTCGGGCCTGTTCCCATAAGCTCCTGCGGGCACTGCCCCACGCAGTGGCTTGCGCCCAGGGCTGCCGTGGCATAGTTCAAGCCCAGTCCTTTCAGCCCGCGCGGATCATAGCCCGCCAGCTCAAGCCCCTTGACCTGCATGGAAAAAGCCTCGGCGCCACGGCCTATTTTTTGTGCCGCCAGGCGCGATCCTTCGGCAAGCCAGTCGCCCGCGCCCTCTCGAAGAACCATTTTTTTTAGAATCGTCATAACTGCGGCCTGATCGCCCCAGGTAAGCGCGATGCCGTCAAGGTCATGTTTGGTAAGAAGCCCTTTTTCATAGCACTCCATGGCAAATCCGATAGTGGCCCCTGCGGTCATTGTGTCAACGCCATAGTCGTCGCACAGGCGGTTGGCCTCCAGCACCAGGGCAGGGTCGCTATTGCCGATTTCGCCGCCGAACGCATACAGGGTTTCGTACTCAGGGCCTTCACAGGGCTGGCCGCTGAAGGGGCCGGGCGGAACCTTGTAAATGCCGCCGCAGTGTATGGGGCAGCTTTTGCAGTAGACGTCGCTCTGAAACAGCTCATCAAACTTTGCTGCCGTAAGATTGCCGTTCACCTCGGGCATGACACCGCGCTGAAAGTTGCGCACCGGGTAAATGCCCAGCTCATGGCAGAACCCAACCGCCGCAGCCGTTCCCAAGTGCCGAAAGCCCTGCAGCCGCGGGTCGTTTTTTACCCGCTCCATCTGCTTTTTGATGACGGCCTTGAGTGCTCCCCGGTCGGCAAGTTCAGGGTGCTTTGTGCCGCGCACGGCAACGGCCTTGAGGTTTTTCGAGCCCATCACCGCGCCCACGCCGCCGCGGCTGGCTGTGCGGCGCCCGTCCACAATGGCGGAAAACCGCACGAGCTTTTCACCCGAAGGGCCGATCACTGCGGCCTTGATCCGGTTATCGCCAAGCTCTGAGCGGATGGCAGCTGCCGTCTCATGCGTGAGCTTGCCGGAGAGTTTTGAGGCATCACGGATCTCGACCCGATCGTCATCGATCCAGATATAGACGGGTGTGGCCGCACGCCCCTCGGCAATAAGAATGTCGTATCC
>CAYNVA010000612.1:0-3933 GCA_964400575.1 uncultured Thermodesulfobacteriota bacterium
AAAAAAATAGCCGGCGAAGAGCGAACGCTCATCTTCTATGAATCGCCCTACAGAATTCAGGCAGCGATTACCGATATGATTGAAGTGCTTGGTGAGCGACGCGCCGTTGTCGCCCGGGAGCTTACCAAGATTCATGAAGAATTTATGTACGGGACGCTTTCCGTCATTGCAGAGAGACTGGGCAGCGCTGTGATAAAAGGCGAGTTTACCGTCGTTGTTGAGGGCTGCCCGGTAAAAAAGAAGCATGCCGATTAGTGGGCCATGACATTTCAAATTGCGGGTTATTGCATCCATTGTAGGAGAACCTTTAGGTGCGATTGTTTTGCGGCTGAAGCCGCTCCTACAAAAGAATTCCAAACTTAAAATTGAATTGTCATGAACTACTAGTAATGGTGCGGCCCGGTATGCACCTGCCCAATGAAGGAAAGATCAAAAATTTCCTGCTCCGAAAGCTCCCGGTCAATATACCCCAGCTCACGCAGCACCGGTATAAATGCCATTGTTGCCACGCGATAGGGCTTGGGCAGGGCCGCGCAGTAATGGGGTGAAATCGCAAACACGTTCTGCACAAATGCCGCATCAACGACTTTCACCGCTTGCGCCACGATCTGGGCCGCTACGTCGGGATTTTCGCGAATAAGATTGCAGGCCCGCTCATGAACTTTTACAAAGCCTTCCAGCAGCTCCGGCTGCTTCAGCATAGCCTCATGCACGACGATGCCGTAACTGGGATTAAAGGGCCACAGCAGGCTGGGCGCAATGATGACATGCTGGTTGTACCAGGCCTGCGCCACTGCGGCAAGCGGCGGCGTGCCCACCGCCGCAGCGATCTCGCCGTCAGCGATCGCCTGCGGCAGGAGATCGGCCCAGGGATAATTGACGACCGAAGCTCCGGCTACGGCATGTTTCTGTAGAAGATGGCGAATGATAATGTCATGAATAGAACCGCGGGCGGGCGCACCGATCCTGCGGCCGGCAAACTGCGCAAGCACGCCGGCAACAGCGCCGGCCTCTTGGGCTGACGGCCTGCCTGCGGCAGCGATCATTACCGTACCCTCCACATGCCCTCCGGCGATGCATTTCAGGGGCAGCCCGCGGCTGATGCCGATCATGGAGGGCGGCAGGCCGATGTAGCCCAGATCAAGCCCGCCGCGAGAAAATGCCTCAACCATGGCAGGCCCGGTGCCAAACAGCGACCACTCGGGCTGGATACTAAGCCCGTCTTCAAGCCATCGCTGCGAGCTGAGGATGTGCGAGGTATGATACATGGTGGAGAGATAGCCGATACGGATATGCATCATGCCGGTTCACCAAATCCCTTTTTTGTTTTCCGCCGCTTCCCAGATGTTCAATAAAAAACCGGCGGAGATACCTGCGGCTCTCTGCCGGTTATATCAAGAATAGCGCCCGCTGCCTTACTGCACCTTGTTGTACCAGAAATGATAGCTGCCGTTTGGCAGGGTAATCGAACCCTGTGTGACTTTTTCTGCGCCAGGGTCATCCGGGGTGCCGGCTGTGGTTTTTACCGTATAGGTGACCTTGGTAAAAAAAGCCGAGGCATAGCCGAAGGTAAGGTTTAACTCGCCAAAATTAAAACCTTGATAGGTCAGAGTTTCGGTGATTTGATTGTTCGCAGGAGTTGCCGTGCCCTCCCAATGGCCCTTTCGTTCAGTCAGATCAAGATCTAAAACATATTGCGTTTGCTTTTTTGTCATCAGAATGGCAGCTTCCGCATCATACCCGCCGGCTGTCTGTTGCATCCGCTTGCCCAAAAGCTTTATCTTGAGCCCGGCATCTCCGAAGAAAGCCGTTATGTCGCCGGATAACGTCGTAGGAAGAAAACGGCTGAAAAAACGGGCAGGGGTAAAAACATAATGCACCATGAGGTTAGGAGGGGCGGCATCGGGGTTTATAGAAGCGATCGAAAGCTGGATTTCGGCCAGCTTCACAAAAAAAATTTTAATCTTTATTATTTGCGGCGGATCATTGGGGCTGTTCAGGTCGACAGCGCCACTCGTCAGAAAAGATATGCGGTACGTGAGATGCAAACCATCCTGCCCTGCATTATACTCGATCTGAATCGCCTCGGAACGCCCCGATGAAGCCAGCATCGTCAGGGCTGTAATGGCACATATACATGCTGCTCTTTTTATAATGGCTTTCATGCTTTCTCCTTCAGTCTGTTGTTTATTTATGTATTGCTATGCGGTTCGTTAAACACCTTGGCTTAATACCCGTAATATAACCGATGCAGCCGCGCAGTGCACCCTCTTTTTTCAGCTTCAGGGTGACAAAGACTCCGGCGGGCTGTTTGAGCGAAGGGGTGAGGGTATTTTTTTTCAGGTCCGGCGCGTTTTGCCCACTGAGATGCAGGCGCAGCGTGTCGCGGGCAAGGGTTAAGAGCAGTTTCTGCTCATTGGCCGAAAGGGGGTGGGGTGGGCGTCTCCTGCGCACTCACCCAAACGCCGGCGTTGAGCAGAAGCAGGGCTGCCAGCACCCCTGCGGCAGGGCATCTACGGTTTTGCCACCAGCGCATAGGCGCTGTGATTATGTATGCTTTCGTAATTCTCCGACTCGATCATGTACCAGGTGACATTGGCATCAAGCTCCAGCCTGGCAGCAACCGAGCGCACTATATCTTCAACAAACATAGGGTTGTCATAGGCCTTTTCAGTCACAAACTTTTCGTCCGGACGCTTGAGCAGCGGATAGATTTCGTTTACAGCGCATGACTCGATGAGAGCAATCAGATCCTCGATCCAGAAAAATTTCTTAAAGCGCCCCTGCACCCGCACAAGGCTGCGCTGATTGTGGGCCCCGTAATTGCTGATTTCACGTGAGCAGGGGCACAGGGTCGTGACCGGCACCTCTACGCCGACGATCAAATCGAGCTTCTCACTGTGCGACCCGACAAGATGGCAGGTGTACTCCATGAGGCTTGCCGCGCCGGTGACCGGCGCTTTCTTCTCGATAAAAAAAGGAAAGAAAATTTCGATATGCGCCGATTCGGACCGGAGCTTCTCCTTTATTTTTATGAGTATTTCCGAGATATTCTGCGTGCTGATGCCGTGGCGGTAGGTGTTGAGCACCTCAATGAAGCGGCTCATATGGGTGCCCTTAAAATGGTGGGGCAGGCTCACGTACATGTTGATCGTGGCTACCGTGTGCTGCACTTTGTTTATTTTGTCCAGGACCACTATGGGATAGTGTATGCCCTTGACGCCAACCTTATCGATTTCTATGCGGCGATGATCATTCTGGCTCTGAATGTCCTTGAGAGACATGGCAGCATTACCCTTCAAAATAGGATGCCCAGGCATTATCTGATTCCCAGACAGAAACTTTTAAAAGACTGACGCCACAAGCTGTGAGGCTTGTTTTCATTTCTTCGTACAGCACCCGGGCAATGTTTTCTGATGAAGGGTTTATATCGCAGAACGGCGCAATATCGTTGAGGCAGGCATGATCCATGCGATCAAGAGTTTCACCGGTTATTTTTTTGAGCGTTTTAAAATCAATGGCAAGTCCGATGTCGTTGAGTGTTCGGCTTTGAACGGTCACCTGCACCTTCCAGTTATGGCCATGCAGCGCTTCACAATCGCCCTGATAGTTGCGCAGCCGGTGTGCAGCTGAAAATGATGTCTGAATTGATATCTCATACATACGCGCTGCTCTTGTTTTGTTGCACAAGCCTGCCGTTTAAAGCTTGCCGGTAGTGTGCCATTGTTGTGAACTGCTGCTGAAATCCCGAGCAGGCTGAGGGTATCCCGGTTGCGGAACCAAGCCTTCTTTTATGATATACCCCGTTGGACCCTGTTTTTCAAGGACCGCACACCCGCATATTGTTTTAAGCTTTATTTATAAATTAATTACCAGATAATAAACTGCCTGTATATTGAAAAATGTACTGCTGCCAGTTGCAGCTGATAGTTT
>CAYNVA010000613.1:0-3083 GCA_964400575.1 uncultured Thermodesulfobacteriota bacterium
TCAGGCGCTCTTGCACAGATGGCCGCCCGCGGCATCGACGAGATATTCTACTTCCAGGTCGACAATCCGCTGGCAAAAATCGCCGACCCGCTGTTTATCGGGGCGCATGTGGAAAACCGGGCGCAGATCTCCACCAAGGTCGTGCCCAAGGTGGACCCGGCTGAAAAGGTGGGCATAATAGGCCGCGTCAATGGCAGGCTGGGGTGCATTGAGTACAGCGAGCTGTCACCGGCTGAAATAGCCGAGCGCCTGCCCGACGGCAGGCTGCGGTTCTCCAGCGCTAATATGGCGATTCATATGCTGAGCCGCGCCTTTGTTGAAAAGCTCACCAGCGACCCGGGCTTCAGGCTGCCCTATCATATCGCGGTAAAGGGCATCGACTGCCTTGCAGCCGACATGGCCACGGTAAAAAAGATAGGGGGCATCAAGTTTGAGCTGTTCATTTTCGATGCACTGGGGTTTGCCGAACGCTCGGTGACCTTAGAGGTGCCGCGGGAGGAAGAGTTCTCGCCGGTCAAAAACAGCGCCGGCGCCGATTCGCCCAAAACGGCCAGCGCAGCCATGATCGCCCGGCACCGCTCGTGGCTGCAGGGCACGGGCAGGCTCCCCGCCGTGCCCGATGATCTGGTTATTGAAATCAGCCCCCTCTTTGCCCTTGATGCTGAGGAACTCAAGGAAAAATATAACCCTCCGGCCACCCTGGCCTCTCCTTTATATATAGAGTAGGGGCAGATCCGCCGCCGCGGACCCGGCATTAATGTTTTTGCGCCATCATGATTGTTGGGCACGCTACGCTTTGCCCAACCCTGCTCTTCTTGCCCCCGAGTCATCCGGTGCGCGATGCGTACCCCTGCTAGAGCATTTTTCAAAATAGTATAGCCATATGCGCACAGGTGAGCTTTTGGTGAGAGTAGCCCGTGCGGTTCGAGCCATTGGCATGACATCATTGCCAGTTTCGCTTGCGAGAATAGAGCACGGGCAAACGAAACAAAGGCTCACCATAAGGGCGCATGGCTACAACAAAAAGAAAAATGCTCTAAACCCCACCTGAATCATGGGCTGTTCATAAATTATCCTGAAAAAGAACCGGGCCGAGTGCTTTTTGTCGGTATAGGCAAAATGTATACGGATTTTGCAATTGGTTGCCAGGAACAAATTGATACAGATTAAGGGCTCTACATTGGTTGTATTGAACCAATGTAGTTTTTCACCTCCGGCAAAAAAAATGCCTGAAAATGAAACTAATCTATAACTGCCTGAATTTCACACTTTTTTTGCGGGTTTTTTTTCCGTTTTTTATTTGTTTATTAGTGGCACGGCCATTGCACTTCTATGCAGCAAACACAGGCAAAAGGAGTAAAAAATGACCGCTGCATATTACTACGACAGGAACTGGGACAAAAAGAAGCAAGAGCGCAAACGCGTTGTTATTACCGGGATAGGTTCGGTGACCCCGATCGGCAATACTCTTGAAGACACCTGGTCAAATCTCATCAAGGGAACCTCCGGCATAGCGCCCATAACCATTTTTGACGCCGCAACATTCCCGGTAAAAATCGGCGCAGAGGTTAAGAATTTTGATTTCAATGCCGCAGTGCCCGAAGATCTGAAGCCTTTCCTGGGCCGGAGCACCAGCTTCTGCATTCAGGCAACCCGTGAAGCGCTGCGCAATGCGGGTATTAACCTCGACCATATGGACACGTCTTCGGTTGGCATTTCTCTGGGTTCAAACGAAGAGGCTGTAGGACTTAATATGTTCGACAAGCTTTTTGATACCCGGACCATCAAGCAGCACCTCGAGCGGCAGAAGGATGCAACCAGTCTGCACCAGCCTTTTGCTCATCTTGCGACCTCAAAACAGCTGGGCAATATCTGGCCCGTGCGGCGCAGCGCTTCTTCGGCGGCAAATATTTTGTCCATACTTTTTAATATACAGGGCCCTGTGAGCACCTCCTCAGGCGCATGCGCATCCTCAGCACAGGCCATGGGCAGGGCTCTTCGCATGATTCAGGACGGAGACGCTGATGTGGTTATTTCCGGCGGCTGCGACTCCATGATCGGTGAATTTTCCGTGACCGGTTTTCACCGGCTGCGCACCCTGTCTAAAAATAATAGCGATCCCGCAAAGGCATCGCGGCCTTTCGACCTCAAGCGCGACGGCTTCGTGCTGGGCGAAGGATCTGCCGTACTGATTCTTGAAGACCTTGAGCATGCTCGCAAGCGCGGCGCAACCATCCTGGCAGAGCTGGCGGGCTACGGGTCATCTTCAAATGCCGCCAGCCTCACTGCACCCCCTGAAGACGGCCGGGGAGCCGACCTGTGCCTCAAGGCGGCTCTTGCAGATGGCAACTGTTCGCCTGACGCGGTGGACTATATAAATGCCCACGGTACCTCAACCTATCTGAACGACAAGTCCGAAACAGCGGCCATCAAGAACGTGTTTGGCGAGCGGGCATATGACATCCCCGTGAGCTCCAACAAGTCGATGCTGGGGCATCTGGTGGCAAGTGCGGCGGCAATAGAGCTTGCCATGAGCGTGCAGACGATCAATAGTCAGGTGATTCCGCCTACCATCAATTATGAAAATCCTGATCCGGCATGCGACCTTGACTATGTGCCCAATGAGTTTCGCCTGAAGAAAGTGGATACAATTCTTTCCAATTCATTCGCCTTCGGCGGCCAGAACGCATCGGTGCTTGTAAAAAAGTTCATATAAAGTGCGGGAGTGCTGCAGCCGCATGCATATCAGAATATAAAAAGGTGATGGTTCTAATATTAAAATTGAGCCGTCATTTTTTTTCTTTAAACCCAACCTAGAGCATTTTTCAAAATAGTATAGCCATATGCACACAGGTGAGCTTTTGGTGAGAGTAGCCCGTGCGGTTCGAGCGATTGGCATGACATCATTGCCGGTTTCGCTTGCGAGAATATAGCACGGGCAAACGAAACAAAGGCTCACCATAAGGGCGCATGGCTACAACAAAAAGAAAAATGCTCTAAATTAGTGGTTGTTGTCCCCACGTAGGCTCTTCCAAAATAAAAGGGCGCGGTTGCCCCTCTTTTTTCCCGGAATGGTGTTCAGC
>CAYNVA010000614.1:0-2036 GCA_964400575.1 uncultured Thermodesulfobacteriota bacterium
CCGGAATCTTTTCCACCGCAGCGTAAGGATTCCGGACAAGCCGGAATGACAGAAATAGGGTCGTTTACTGGAAATTGCATTTCGTTTTTCTTAATTCACCTGTATTGGCTTCCCCCCCCTATTTTTATCTGGCAGCCGGCCCATAATCTGCTATATTCCAGTCATTCGAGACAACCTAACCACGCAGGAGCAACGCATGAATTTTTTATATTTCGACTGCTTTGCCGGCATCAGCGGCGATATGACCCTCGGAGCGCTCATCGATCTTGGCGTGCCGCAGAAGTATCTTGTGCAGGAACTGGCAAAGCTGGGCGTTCCCGGCTACAGCCTGCGCGTGGCTCGCGTGCAGCGCTCGGGCATTACCGGCAGGCAGGTGCAGGTGAAAATCAGCCGCCACGAGCATCATCACCGCACGTTTCAGGACATCGAAAAAATAATCTCAAAAAGCCCGCTCGCAGCGCGCATCAAAGAGCGCAGCATCGCCGTGTTCCGGCTCATTGCCGAGGCCGAAGGCAAGGTCCACAATAAAAAAGCCGGGGCCGTACACTTTCACGAGGTCGGGGCCATCGACTCCATCGTTGATATCGTCGGCTGCATGATCGGCTTTGACTGCCTGGGCATCCATCGCTTCGCAGCCGCTGCCGTGCCCACGGGGGGGGGCTTTGTTCAGTGTCAGCACGGCACGCTTCCGGTGCCGGCTCCCGCAACCGTGCTGCTGTTAAAGGGCATACCCGTCTATGATAACGGTATCAAGGCAGAGCTTGTCACCCCTACGGGTGCTGCCATCTTAGCTGCCCTGTGCGAGAGTTTCGGCACCCTGCCTCCTATGACCATTCAGAAAACAGGTTATGGAGCAGGCTCCCGCGAGCTTATTGAGATGCCCAATATGCTGCGCCTCATTCTGGGCACAGCGCTTCAGCCTGGCCGCATTGATACGGTCGTCGTGCTTGAGGCAACCATTGATGACATGAGCCCGGAGCTTGCAGGCTATGCCATGGAGCGATTGTTCGAGGCGGGCGCGCTTGATGTGTCGTTCACGCCGGTCTATATGAAAAAAAACCGGCCTGCTATACTCGTGACGATCATCTGCACCGAAGCCCGGCAGGCTCCGCTCACAGCGATGTTTTTTGCGGAGACCACCACAGCAGGCGTGCGCGCATACCGCGCCGAGCGCTCGATCCTGCAGCGGCGCGGAGGACATGTAGACACAAAATTCGGGAGGCTTAAGGTAAAGCTGCTTGAGGACGGCAGCGGCGCCATGCGCCCCGTGCCCGAATACGAAGAATGCCGCCGCATTGCAAAGGCAAAAAATGTGCCCCTGCGTGAGGTGTATGCCGCGGTCATCGCAGCTGGTGTGCAGAAAAACAAAAAAAGCTTTGGGGTACAGGACGGCATAGGGGACATACCTGAATAATTGGCTTAAATGGTTTAGCTGTGACAAAAACCAAACCACCGAAGGAGGCCATCATGATCTCCCTGTCAAAAACGTTCGCTGCAGTTTTCCTCATTGCCGTGGCCCTCATCGCCCTGGCCGGGTGCAAGCCCGACACCAGCCAGCTTGAGGGAACGCAGTGGAAGCTCGTGGGGTGGACGATCAGTTCGATCAATCCTGCCGATGTCGCGATCACCGCGAAGTTCGCCGACGGACGGATCTCGGGCAGCGGCGGCGTCAACAGCTATAGCGGGCCGTACCGGGTCGGCCCGGGCGACGCCTTTTCTGCAGGGCCGATTGCTGCCACCGAGATGGCCGGCCCGGAACCGGCGATGCGCGCTGAAGCTGCGTACCTGACGCTGCTCGGCCAGGCAAAGTTCTACTCAATGGCCGACGGCAGGCTGACGCTTTACGACGAGGATAAAAACGAGTCGCTGATCTTCGAAGCCGCAAGCCAGTAGCGACGCTTTCGGCCTGCCCGGAGATGCAGTGTCGAACAAGGGCGGGTGCCAAACCGCCGACGATAATAATAACATTAAAATGGCGGGTTAGCACCCGTCCTACGAACGAGCCGCTCCAGCCGACAGCTTTCAGCGGCGGTTGA
>CAYNVA010000615.1:0-11500 GCA_964400575.1 uncultured Thermodesulfobacteriota bacterium
CCCTGGGCACCTTCAAAAAGCAGCTTTTTACGGGCAGCCAGTGCCTCATGCAGAAAAAGAGCGGCATTGCCAACATAGCTGCGCAGCCTGCCGCGAAAAGCTGTGAAAGCCGAAAAAATAGCATCGCTGCTGACTTCAGCCTCACCCAGATAGTTTTTCAGGTAAAAGTTTTTCTCTTTTAGATTCTGCTCAAGCTTGGCGCGAAAAACCCCGTCATTAAAAATATCGGCAAGTCGAATGCCGTTGCGAGCGACCTTGTCTTCGTAGGCAGGGCCGATGCCGCGTCCGGTGGTGCCTATTTTGTCCGCACCTTTTATCTTCTCGCGGGCAACATCAATAAGCTTGTGATAGGGCATGATCAGATGAGCGTTTTCACTGATATGAAGCACGGCGTCATCAGAAAAATATCCCTGCGACTTTACCTCATCGATCTCCTTGATGAGCGTTTCGGCATCCAGCACGACGCCGTTGCCGATGACGCACTGTTTGCCACGGTGCAGTATTCCTGAAGGCACCTGATGCAGAATGGTCTTTTTATCGCCCACCACGACCGTGTGGCCTGCATTCGGGCCGCCCTGAAAACGAACGATGACATCGGCATGTTCGGTCAGAAGATCAACGATTTTGCCTTTGCCCTCATCACCCCACTGGGTTCCAATGATGACAACATTTGACATATGACGTATCTCCTCTGCGTGATTGCATTTTTCCAGCCTCGTTTCCAAAAAAAACCGCTATAATGGTAGGAGGGATAATTTGGATTTTGGGCCGGATTGTCTGAAGACAAAAAATGGTGGCGAGGCACAGAATCGAACTGTGGACACGAGGATTTTCAGTCCTCTGCTCTACCGACTGAGCTACCTCGCCACCTGAATTGGCTGCTAAAGAGTTCTATTATCTAAGGCACTTACGCTTATAAGTCAAGCGTTTTTTAACATGCTTTTTTCAGGAACTGCCTGGGAAAGCTTCTTATTGCTACATACTGATTTTGCTTGTCCTGCGGTATGGCCGGGTGGTAATAAATTTAACATATTTTAGTTATTTAAAGGAGCTGACATGGCACGCACATTTACAAATTTGATCCTCTTATTGCTGCTTGTCTCCGTTTTTTGTGTCGGAATCCCTGCAACGGCGTTCTGCTCAAAAATTCTAACGATCACCATCAGCGACCCCATCACGCCGGTCATAGCGGAGTTTATTATACGGGAAATAACCGAAGCGGAAAAGTCGCATGCAGAATGCCTGGTCCTGCAGCTTGATACGCCCGGCGGTCTTGATCTTGCCATGCGGGACATAGTAAAAAAAATACTCTCATCGGACGTACCGATAATTGTGTATGTTACGCCGTCAGGCGCACGTGCCGCCTCTGCCGGCGCAATCATTACGCTTGCGGCTCATGTGGCTGCCATGTCGCCAGGCACCAATATCGGCGCGGCGCACCCCGTCACCATGGGCATAGGCGAGCAGAATAGGGAAATGGCTTCAAAAATGGAAAATGACTCAGCGGCATATGCGGAAAGCATCGCTGAAAAAAGAAAGCGCAATAAAGCATGGGCCGTAAAAGCCGTGCGTGAAAGCATTTCAGCAAGTGAAACGGAAGCTCTCAAAGAGCATGTCATCGATCTTGTTGCATCCGATATGCGTGCGCTGCTTGCTGCCATCGACGGACGCCAGGTCGAAACACCGGCTGGCACACGCAGGCTTGCAACAAAAGATGTGCTGGTCGTTGAAAAGAAAATGGGCATTCGTGAACATGTCCTGAAATCTCTTGCCGATCCAACTATAGCCTATATTCTTTTGCTTATCGGCATTGCTGGCCTCTATTTTGAATTCTCCACACCAGGGGCCATACTGCCCGGCACACTAGGAGGCATCTCGCTCATCCTGGCATTCTATGCTTTACAGACGCTATCGGCAAATTATGCCGGGCTCCTGCTTATACTGCTCGGCGTCATTTTATTTATCGCCGAGGTCAAAGTGACGAGCTATGGTCTGCTGTCGATAGGAGGCCTCATCGCCGTGGTGCTCGGTTCGCTCATGCTTTTTGACTCATCAGTACCCTATCTTCGCATTTCATGGAGCGTCATCATCTCTTCGACTGTTCTTATATGGGCCTTTTTTGTCGTAGTTGTCGGACTGGTGGTCAAAGCACAGCGCCGCAAGCCGCAATCAGGTATGGAAGGACTTATCGGCATGACCGGCGAAGCCTGCGATGATTTTGAGGGCATAGGTAAAATATTCGTGCATGGAGAATACTGGAATGCCAGAAGCAGCACTGCCATAAAAAAAGGGGAACACACTAAAATAACAGCGGTTAACGGCATTGAGCTGACCGTTGAACGGATTGCAGAATATAAACCGTGACTTGCGGCTGAACGAAAACCCTGAATCATAAATTTGTTGGGTTCGCCTTTATGATTGTAGAGACAGGTTTGAAACCAGTCTCTACTAAAATAGTGCAGATTGCGTAGGTTGGGTTGAGGTACGAAACCCAACAATGTTTTCCGGGGTTAACCTAACCTACGAAAAAACGACTTTTCGTTCAGGTACTAACTAACATAAAAAGGCGGTTCTGCTGAAAACAAGTCAACTGCCATATCCCCTGCACTTGGAGCTCATACGGCCGTTTATGGAGATGGTTGACAAAGTGAGTGTATGGGGCGGTGAACCGTCTGCAGCGCGGAAGATTATATGATGTTAGGACCGGTGCGTGATGAAAGCAGTAGAAGGTCCGCCCGCATCGGTGATGTATCAGTAAACAGTATTCTTTGGGATAACCACAATACCCGTATCGGAAACCGTACCCTTCTGAGCGTCCTTTTTCAGGTTAAAGCCGATTTCCGTGCCGTCACTGAGTTTAACGCCCTTGTCGATTATTGCCCGTCTGATTTTGCAGTTTTTTCCGATCGTCACATTGTCCAGCAGTATCGAATCATAAATTTCAGAGTATTGGCCAACGCGAATATTGGGCGACAAAATTGAATGCTCTATATGAGCACGATTGATCAGGCAGCCCCGGGAGATGATTGAATCAAGCAGCACACCGTAGAGCTGACCGTCTTTCTGTTCAAAGCCGCACACTTTTGCCTGGGCCGCCTGCTTTTCAGAGGTAAAAATGGGCCAACTGTTGTCAAAAAGGTTTGACTGCGGCTTTTCATCCAGAAGGTCCATATTGGCGTCATAGTATGCCTCAATGGTGCCAACATCGCGCCAGTAGCCGCTTCGGCCGGTCTTTTCATCAGTGAATGACCATGCGAACACACGGTCGGTCTTGAGCATGGATGGAATGACATTTTTACCGAAATCGTGCTGTGTGTCGGGCTTGCGGGCATTTTCGATAAGGCGTTTGACCAGTACGTCAGTATTGAAAATATAGACTCCCATATTGATAAGGATCGAATCGGGCTTGCCGGGTACAGTTGCAGGCTTGACTGGCTTTTCCTGAAATCCTTTAACCTGACCGGTTTTGGTCGTCTCAACAACGCCGAAATCTTTTGAAAACTGCCTGTCCTCCTGCATGGTTGCAATGGTCAGATCGGCCTTTTTACGTATGTGAAAGTCGATCATCTCTCGGTAATCCATCTTGTAGATATGGTCCCCCGACAGTATCATGACAAGATCAGGCTTCTCCTGCTGCAGGGTGTAAAAGTTTTGATAGATGGCGTCGGCGGTTCCCTTGTACCAGTTTTCATTCACGCGCTGCTGGGCATGAATGATATAGACGAATTCGCCGAAGCGCCCGTTCAGGGCATTCCATGCGCGCTGTATGTGCCGGTCAAGGGACAGCGACTTGTACTGCGTCATTATATAGACTTTCCGGACATCGGAATTGATGCAGTTGCTGATCGTGAAGTCGATGATGCGGTATGCTCCTCCGAAAGGCACCGATGGTTTTGCGCGGTCGCGGGTCAGCGGATACAGTCGCTCACCCTTTCCGCCCGCGAGTATCATGGCCAGAATTTTTTTCATTTTTGCAGCTTTTTCTTTTCCAGGACATCCCGGATGGTGATCTTGAGCGAGTCAAGGTCGTAGGACTTCACCACATAGGCATCAGCAGCCCAGCTCATGAAATCATCCTTGTAGGTCGGATAGGCGGAATTAATAATGATTGGAATATCTTTGTTGATTTCAATAATCTTGCCGATAGCCTCAAGGCCGTCCATGCGCGGCATGCGAATATCGAGGATGATAAGATCAGGGGCCTGCTGCTTTACCATTTCCAGGCATTCTTTGCCGTCGCGGGCAAGAATTATCTCATACCCTTCATCGAGCAGCTCCTGCTCATACAGGAAACGGATGTTTTCCTCGTCGTCGACTATGAGTATTTTCACTGACATGGTAGTGCACATGATAATTTTTATTTTTTTAAAATCGGTTATCTAAAAAGCTACTATTTTCAAAACAAAATATCAAGAAGAAATCCTATAAAATATTTATTACGATCAATATTATAAAAAAAGAGGCGGAAAGCCAAGTTGCTCTCAATTCGGCTCTCCAAGCTTTTCAATCCCAAAGTAGCTCGCCCCCTGCGGCGGCTTAATGCTGAACCGGTCATCAGAAATCGTATCAAAACTGAGTGATTCAAGTTCAAGTGTGATGTCAGTTCTATAAGTGTAATGATGAATATCAATTTTTAAAGGGAAAAGATGGTCACCCATCTGCTGGAAACCTGAGAAAGCATATTCATACACAGGAGATGTTTTCTCAAACAGCTTGTATCTTGTAATTTTTTTAAGAGCAGGGTCAATCCAGAGCAGCTGCTTTTTGTCCTCACATACGATGGTAAAAAGATACTGGTTCCTGTCCTCTGAGCATGACAGGTGCTGCTTCAGACATTCTGCAAGCGGAGGCTGTCCCAAAAAAGACACTACGATTTCAGGCAGTTCAAGTCGCATGCCGATAATGCGCTCAAAACTTACAGCTGAAGTTTGCCCGCTGTAGAGGGCATTGTTTTGAACGTCATATATTGACATATTCATGCCGCCGGCGGCAAAAAAAAGCGCCGGCCTGCTCAGAAAGCCAAGCGTTTCGATGCGTATCCGGTCAGGCCTTTTAACGAAAAAAATATTGCGCGTGGTGGATGTTTGTCCGGCTGCGTTGATTCGCAGTTTTGCATACCCCGACACATCGTTGATAGATTGCGACTTTTTGATAACCTCCTGCACATAGCCGGCAGGGTCGTTAAGAACAGGCAGCAAAGGTCGACGAACAGGTATACCAGCACAGCTGCAATAGAAAAAACAACTTAAGGCTAATACTAAAAAAATACACTTATTTATTTGAAATATCATTAATTTTTGCCTTTAGGTGGTCTTTTAACGGATCAAGCTCAAGAGCCTTTTCAAACAACTGCCGAGCATGTGCGTAGTCATTGTTTTTCAGGTAGGCGTCGCCCAGATGCTCGGCAATGGTCGAATCCTTTGGCGCTAAAAGCACCGCTTTTTCAAGTGCGGATATTGCTTTATCGATCAGGCCCTTTTTAAAATAAACCCAGCCAAGGCTGTCTGTTATATAGCCGTCCTCAGGTTTAAGTTTGAGCGCTTTCTTTATCAGCTTTTCTGATTCATCAAGATTGATCCCCCTGTCGGCCCATGAATAGCCGATGAAGTTGAGTGCCTCGGCATTATTTTTGTTGATCCGCAGCACGTCCTGCATGACTTGAACGCTTTCATCGAAGCGCTTTGCCTTGTCATACAGCACGCCCAGATTGAAAAGAAGATCCTCATCATTGGGCTTAACGGCAAGACCCTCCTTGATCACAGCGATGCCTTCGTCAAAGCGTGAGTCTTTTTCATAAAGCGATGCAAGAAATTGGTACAGGTCGGTATCATCATTGCGGTTGGTAATTGCTTCACGCACAACCTGCCGCGCATGTTCGTGCTCGCCGGCCTCATCAAGAATATAGCCCACATGCACACGTGCCTGCGTATAAAATTTAGAATCAGCGGGCACGGCAAGAAAAGCCAGCCGCGCCTCATGCTTGCGATCCAGCTGTTGCAGCGAGATGCCGTGGTAATACTGCAACCTGTCATTTCCCGGGTTTTTTTCCACTGCAGCAGCAAAAGCCAGCTCGGCATCGTTCCACTGTTCAAGATCGTAAAAAATCAGGCCAATTTTCGTGGCAAGCTCCTCGGTATATTGAGGATTGGCATCTCGGATATAGATATAGTTTTCCAGGGCCTGTTTGAGCCTGTCCTGCTTCAAGTACAGAAAAGCCAATTTGTCGCGTGCCCGGTAATTGTCGGGATTCAATTCGATTATTTTCTCAAGAGTTGCAGTTGCTTTTTGTATGTCGCCAACAGATTCATCCAGGAGAGCAAGATTTATAAGAGCCGGTTCAAATCCCGGCTCAATTTCAAGCGCCTTGACATACTGCTTGCGGGCTTGCCCCTTTTTGCCCATGTCCATATAAATAATACCCAGGTAGAACTGAGCTGCCTCAGAGCGGGGATTCACCTTGAGAAGCTTTTTTATCGTCTTAATCGCATCGTCATGGAGCTTCAGCTGCTGCTGAAGAACGGCAAGTGTAAAATAGGCTTCCTCATCGGACGGATCGCCTGCAACTATGGCGCGGTATTGATTCAGGGCCGCCTCTGCCCGGTTCTGCGCGGCATAGATACGCCCCAGCAGATAATGTGCTTCCAGGTTTGCCGGATTAATCTGCTCGGCCTTTTCAGCCCATTCAGCGGCCTTTTCAATATCACCGCGGATAGTGTAAACCTGGGCAAGCTGCAGGTGTAAATATGAAGAACTATTATCAAGGGCAAGTGCGCTTTTAAATTCCCGTATGGCGCAGTCCCAGTTCTGCTGGCCCATGCAGGCCTGCGCAGCCAAAAAATGATAATAGACAGCAGGAGGCTGTGTCGTTTGGTTATCCTGTGTGCTGAGCTTATGTGCGTCATGGGCAACAGGTATCATCGGCTTCGTGCAGGCAACAAGAGTGCTGCAGAGCATGACGACTAAAGCTGCCTTAGCCAGACCAATCAGGCTCAAACCGGCATGCAGTTCCTGCGCAGCAACCGACGGCGTCTTGTCACGGAAGCGGCTTGCGCACAAAAAGCCAACGGGCATAATGCCGCCAGAGTCATTTTTCATTGAGTATGTCCGAGTTTATGGTACTCACCCTGCCCCACTGCCATGCATCAAGCTGTACGTCAAGCTGCCCATTATCACCGACGAACAGAACAAGCATCCTGCCCGGATTGAGCCACATGTCGGCAACACGCTTAAGGTCCTGCATGCTCACCGAACGTATCCTGGCGGGCGCTGTGCTGATAAAATCAGCCGGCAGTCCGTTATACTCAAGCCACATCTGCTGGGCTGCGATCTGTGCGCTTGAAGTAAATGTAAAAATAAAGTTATTAAGAATAGAGTCCTTTGCCCAGTCTAGTTCCTCCTGAACAATTGCGCCTTTTTTGACATTCTCCAATATCTCCATCATGAGCGTAAGCGCACGATTGGTAGAGCCCGCCTTGGTCATGCAGTAAGCTCCAAAGACACCATAGCCGATAGCGCCGCGATAGAAACTGCCCACACTGTAGGCAAGCCCCTGTGCCGTGCGTACCTGTGAGAACAGTCGGGATGTAAACCCGCCGCTGCCAATGATGAAATCAAGCACTTGAAAAGCAAAATAGTCCGGATGCGTTTTTGGCGGAGCAAAATGCCCCATCACAATGGTTGATTGCGAAAGCTGTTTTTGCACATGATAGAGTTTCATCACCTCAAGCGGTGCGGGAGGTGCAACAACAGGCACAGTATCTGACGATTTTGGCCAGGTGCCAAACTGTTTATTTATATGGGCTAGCATGGCGTCGCGGGAGAAATCTCCGGAGATTGCAAGCATTATATGTTTCGGGTGGAAAAACTTTCGGTGAAATGCCACAAGATTATCACGCTGTATTCGCTTCACAGAAGCAATCGAAGGCAGTGCGCCGCGGGGATTTCCGGCATACAGCATTTTTTTATATTCCCTGAATGCTAAATTCTGCGGGTTATCCGGCAGCTGCCTGAGCCCCTGGCAGGTATTATTGCGGGCAATTTCAAATTTTTCTTTTTCAAATGCCGGCTGCATGAGAATCCCGGAAAAAATGGACAAAGCTTTTTCAAAATCCTCCTTGAGCACGGACAGAGAAGCAGAGCCCTCTTCAAGCCCGATGCCGACATCAATCTGAGCGCTCATCTGCTCTAGCTGCCGATCAACCTCATCGGCAGTCATGTGCAGAGTACCGCCCGTTCGCATCAAAGAACCGGTAAGGCCGGCAAGACCGGCAAGCTCCGCAGGTTCATAAACCGAGCCGGTACGGATGCAGGCGGAAATGTTTATAAGCGGCAGTTCATGGTCTTCTAGCAGATAGACAATCATGCCGCTTGCAAGTTCAATGCGCTCAGGAACGGGTGGACTAAAGACAATCGGTTTGAAACTTTCAGACGGAGGAATAGGTCCACCGCGAGAGGCATGAGAGCATGCTCCAATCAAAAAAAAGAAAGAAAAAACAAATAATTTTATTTTACTCATTATTTTTTACCTTAACAATTGTCGCAACGGTTCTGTTCCGCTGGACAAGATATTTTTTAGCCGCAGCCTGAATCTCTTCAGTGGCAATGCCTTCAATCACATCAAGACTTTTTTCAACATAGCGCCAGTCATTGCACACGACCTGATAATAGGACAGCATATGGCTCAATCCCTGATTGGAGTTCAGATTGCGAACGAAATCAGCGCGGAACTGTTTTTTGACTTTGGCAAGCTCCTGCGGGGGTATAGAGTCACGCGAAAGCCTGTCGAGCTCAGCATATATGGCTTTTTCAAGAATGGCGCATTCCACGCCTTTGAGCGGAACTGCCTTAATGATAAAAAGGTTGGGGAAACGGGCCCCTGGAAAACCATTGGAAGTATCAACCGTTGATGCTATTTTTTTATTCAGCACCAGAGATTTGTACAGTCGCGATGTCCTGCCGTTTGAAAGCAGCGCGTCAATCAGGTCAAAAACATAATCCTCTCTGTCGGGGACCGTAGGCTTGTGATAGCCTATAAGCACCTGCGGCTCTGCATCAAAACAAACCTCGATGCGGCGCTCGCCTGTCTGAAGGGGCTCCTGCGTGACAAAAGGCTCAGCAACTGGCCGGGCGGGAATACGGGCAAAATACTGCTCAAACAACTTTTTGGTTTTTTCTATATCGATGTCACCGACCACTGCCACAACAGCATTTGCCAGGGAATAACGGTTTTTGAAAAATTCCTCGCACACGGCACGAGGAAGCAACTGAATGTCTGACTTCCAGCCGATAATGGGCCGTCCATACGGATGAGCTTGAAACGCTGCCGACAAAAGCTGCGTTGAAAGCTGACGGTCGGGTTTGGTCTCATAGCTCTGCCGCATTTCCTCGATAACGACGTCGCGCTCGCCATAGTACTGCCGAAAAACCGGACTTTCAAACCTTTCCGACTCAAGGCGCATCCAGAGCTCAAGCCGGTTTGAAGGCAGGCTCACCGTATAGGTGGTAATGTCATAGCCAGTCCCTGCATTCATTGCCTCGGCGCCGTTGCGGGTATAGATGGTATCAAATTCATTTTCGACAATCAGGGCATTTTCCTGCTCCTGGAGCTTTTTTAAATCCTGGGCAAGCCGCTCAATCCTGCCGGCATCACCAGCACCTGCCTTCCGGCGCTCGGCATCAAGTGCGATTGCAATCTCGTCAATACGGGCAAGCAACTTCTGCTCTGCTTTGAAGTCACGTGTACCGATTGTTCGGGTGCCTTTGAAAAGCATATGCTCAAGCAAATGCGCAACCCCTGTGGTGCCGCTTTTTTCATCAACAGCTCCCGTGCGAAAACCCATTGCAAAGGAAATGGTGGGTGAGGCATGACGCTCCATCAGGAGCACCTTGAGACCATTTGCAAGCTCAAACTGCTGAACCTTGTCGCCGATACCCAGTGCAAACGCAGCATGGCCGGGCGCCAGCAGCGCAAAGCACATACAAACCACGGCAGGCAATCGCTTTGAAATAATCATCATTGTTCCTTGAATGCAGTAAGAAAATGGTTTATATAAAAAAGGCTCACCCTATCACATAACAAATCCTGCTGTAGCAGGCAACACAAAACAGGGCAAAGTTCGTGCAATTCATGAAAAAGCATCTGCCAGCCATCATTGCAGCACTGTCGGCAGCGTTATTTATCGTCGGCATCACCATGGGGCATCACAACATGATCATGAGCTATGCCATCGTGGTATGCTTGAGCTGCATCGGCATAGGATAAGCATGAAAACGTGGCAGCGCATATCTCAGTTTGCAAGTGTGGTGCTGTATAACTGCTATTTCTACGGCTTCTACCTGCGCAGCATCTATCAGGGAAGCTTCAAGCTGGCGCCCTGCCCGGGCCTCAACTGCCACTCCTGCCCGTCCGCTGTTTTTTCATGCCCCGTCGGGGCTCTGCAAATGCTCACGGCATACGGCACCTACCACATACCCTTTTACCTGCTCGGCTTTCTCGGCATGATAGGCACCGCGGCCGGCCGCATTGTCTGCGGCTGGGCATGCCCGTTCGGGCTTGTGCAGGACCTGCTCAATAAAATCCCTTCTCCCAAATTGAAAATCCCGCAGGCGCTCACCTGGCTGCGCTATGTCATTCTTGTTGTCATTGTCTTCGGGGTTGCCTGGATAACAGGCGAGCCGTGGTTCTGCAAGCTCTGCCCTGCGGGAACGCTTGAGGCGGGCATTCCGCTCACACTTCTCAATGCAGACCTTCGTGAAATGACCGGCACGCTGTTTACGGTCAAGCTGGGCATTCTTGCAGCCTTTATCATACTTTTTGTTCTCTGCAAGCGCCCCTTCTGCCGCACAATCTGCCCGCTTGGGGCCATGTACGGCCTTTTCAATAAGGTGAGCATACTTCGTCCGCAGGTAGACCTTGAAAAATGCATACAATGCAATGCCTGCGAGAAGAGTTGCCCTGTGGAGATAAAGGCATATGAAAAAAATGCCTGCCTGACTACAGACTGTATTCGCTGCTATCGTTGCATCAAATGCCCCACCGGCGCTGTTTCAATCGGCGTAAAATTTACCTGTGATTAAAAATGAGATGAAATCTCCCTTAAAAAAAACCATTCCAGTCCTTCTGCCCAACATTCTGGCCATCACCGGTATTTTTCTTATTTCTCAACCCCGATAACTATGCTTTAATACTTCCCACGGGCTCCTTGACGCAAACTGCTTGCGGATGTTGATACAATGGGCAAAAAAATTCTCGTAGCCATGAGCGGCGGTGTTGACTCATCGGTGGCTGCACTGCTGCTGAAAAACGCAGGCCATGACGTGGCCGGCATCACCATGTGCCTGCAGAAGGCTATCAGGCAGAATAATGAGGCATCATGCGGTGCCAACCGCGCTGTGCAGGACGCTCGCCGTGTCTGCCAGCATCTTGGCATCAGTCATAATGTCGTGGATTTCTCTGATTATCTCCAAAAACATGTGATCGACGACTTTGTTGACCAGTACC
>CAYNVA010000616.1:0-3172 GCA_964400575.1 uncultured Thermodesulfobacteriota bacterium
CGTCACCCGCAGCACGTCCTTTGCCCCGTCCTTGACCGGCACGATCTCGGGCTTTGTATCAGCTTCATAATGAATAAAAAGCACGCCCTTCTGCCGGGCCTTGCGGTAAAAATCCTCTTTGAGGCCATAGGTGCGCATGTCCCGGTACAGGACATATATCTGCATCTGCGGGTTCAGCTCTTTAAGCAGCAGGACATTCTTCACAGCATCGCTGCAGCAGACGCGGCTGCAGTATGGCCGGTCCTTGTCCCGGGACCCGACGCACTGAATCATGACCAGTGTCTGGCAGTCCTTGACTTTCTTGCTCTGCTTTGCAATTTCACTTTCAAGCTCAAGCAGCGACACCACACCGCGGTGCTTTTTATATAGATAGTCGGCGGTCTTTGCCTCGTCTGCGCCGGTTGCAATAACCACCGCGCCGTGCTTCACCTCTTTCACTTCCTTTTTCGTCCCGAAGCTTATTTTGGTGACAAAGTTTCCAATATAGCCCGAGGTCTCGGCAATTGCAGCGCGCAGATAGACCTGAATCTTCGCATGATGGGTCACCTTTTCGATCAGCTCCTTGAGATAGACCTGCACATCGCCGCCTTCAAGGGTGAAGTGGATTTTTTTCGCCATGCCGCCAAGGGTCATGCCCTTTTCAACAAGATGCACCTCGAAGCCCTGATCAGCTAAGTTTACAGCGCTCACCATGCCCGCGATGCCGCCGCCCATGACAAGGGCTACGGGCGTTGTTTTCAGCGATATCTGCTGCAGGGGCTGGGCCAGGCGCGTCTTGGCAACTGCCATGCGCACGAGATCCTTTGCCTTCTGCGTTGCATTTGCAGGCTCTTTCTGGTGCACCCAACTGCATTGGTCGCGGATATTGGCCATTTCAAAAAGATATTTATTGAGGCCCTGCTCCTGGATGGTTTCCTGGAAAAGCGGCTCATGGGTGCGCGGCGAGCATGATGCAACCACCACACGGTTCAGCCGGTGTTTTTCAATCTTCTCCTTGATGTTCTCCTGAGTGTCCTGCGAGCAGGTATAGAGGTTTTCATCAACAAACACCACGTTTGGAAGCGATGCAGCATACTCCTTTACCGCAGGCACATTCACCACTCCGCCGATATTAATGCCGCAGTGGCACACAAAAACACCGATCCGGGGCGGCTCTCCGGCCACGACTTTCTCGGACGGGAACTCTCTTTTCTTAACCAGTGTTCCCCGGGCTTCAGACAGAAGAGCTGCCGATGCAGCGGCTGCGCCGCTTGCCTGCATGACGGTTTCAGGTATGTCTTTTGGCCCCTGAAAAGCGCCGCATACATAAATGCCATCGCGCGAGGTGTTGACGGGCGTAAAGCCGTCGGTTTTGCAGAAGTTATATTCATTAAGGTCAATGCCAAGCCGGCCGGCAAGCTCAACAGCTGTCTTTTTTGGTTTCAGGCCGACCGAGAGCGTCACCATGTCAAATTCCTCGGTTCGCACTGCGCCGCCCTCCTCAGCATATCGGATCTGGAGGTTCCCTGTTCCGTCAAATTCCTGAATCCCGTACACCTTGGACCGAACAAAGCGGATGCCGTACTCATCCCGTGCCCGCTCATAATATTTGTCAAAGTCCTTGCCAAAGGTGCGCATGTCCATGTAGAAAATGGTGATATCAAGCGGATCGTGGCTGTGCTCTTTTGCGATGACCGCCTCCTTGATGGCATACATGCAGCACACCGAGGAGCAGTAGCCGCTGTCGCAGGCAACATCCCGTGAGCCCACGCACTGAAGCCAGGCTATCTTTTTGGGCGGCTTTTTGTCTGAGGGCCGCAGCAGATGGCCCTCATAGGGGCCGGATGCTGACAGGATCCGCTCAAACTCTATGCTTGTCACGACATTGGGGTATTTGCTGTACCCGTACTGGGAAACAACACTGGTGTATCCGTGCTCGAAGGTGCTGTCCGAGCCGGCGCTGAACTCGTCAAATCCGGGCGCAAGAATAATGGAGCCCACCTCGATATCAACGATTTCATCCTGCTGGTCATAATCAATCGCCCCTGGCTTGCACACGGTCTGGCATATGCCGCACAGCCCTGTCTTAAAGTGTATACACTTGTCCCGGTCAATGACCGGAACATTGGGAACTGCCTGGAGATAGGGAAGATATATGGGAGACCGGGGCCGCAGCCCTTCCTCAAACTCAGAAGCTATCGGGTTGGGCTTTTGCTTTGTGATGTCACCAATCTTCAGTACACCGGTCGGGCAGACGGAGACACAGGCCCCGCAGGCCATGCATACATCAGTCTGGATATGGAAGGGGGTGTCCACCTTCATATCAATGCCGCGGCCGACAAGGCTTATGGCGCTTCTACCCATCCGCTGCTCACACATCCGGACACAAAGGCCGCACAGAATGCACTCATCGTTCTCAAGGGCAAACCGGGGCCGGTCAACGCCGAGCTGCTTTGCCAGCTTCTGCAGAATTTCCACACTGGGGCACCGTGCAAGCAGCAGCTCGATGATTGTCCTGCGTGCGCTGAGCACTTCTTCTGAATGGGTGTATACTTCAAGCCCTTCTGCAACAGGGAAGTTGCACGCAGTGACAAACCGTTTTCTCTTGCCCCGGACAGCCTCGACCGTGCAGATACGGCAGGCGCCCTGGGCCTCAAGTGCCGGGTGATGGCAAAGAGTAGGGATGTCAATGCCGTTTGCCTGCGCAACCTGCAGGATAGTGGCGCCTTCCTCTGCCTGAACCTTCTTATCGTTTATTGTTACATTAATCATAATCAAACGTGATGCATTAAAATCAAAAAAATGTCTACTTAACCACTACGGCATCAAATTTACATGCTTCGCGACATACGTCGCACTTGATACACTTTGTCTGATCTATGCTGTGAGGTTTCTTTTTGCTGCCCGACACAGCTTCCTGCGGGCATTCCTTTGCGCAGCGGCCGCAGCCGGTACACTTTTCCTGGTCGATGGTGTACTGGATCAGATCCCTGCAAAGGCCTGCCGGGCACTTTTTATCCTTTATATGTGCTTCATACTCATCCCGGAAATACTGGAGCGTCGTGAGTACCGGGTTGGGAGCACTGCCTCCCAGGGCGCACAGGGCTGTCTTTTTTATGTTCTGCGACAGCTCCTCCAGCAGGGCAATGTCCTCCATCTTCCCCTTGCCCTCACAAATGCCGGTCAAAATCTG
>CAYNVA010000617.1:0-15048 GCA_964400575.1 uncultured Thermodesulfobacteriota bacterium
ACCCGAACAAAGGCTCCTCTTGTCTGCACGCTCCACGGCGGAGATATCTTCGGGCTTCAAGGCTCTGTTCTGGCAGCGCTGAAAAGCTTTGTGCTCAAGCGATGTGCTGCGGTCAATGTCGTGAGCAATGCCATGGCAGAAACAGTTAGAAGCTTCGGTGTCGACCATAGGCGCATCAATGTCATTCCTATGGGTGTTGATCTTAAGAGCAGATTTATCCCCGGTGAGCCAGCAAAAAATCAAAAATCGCTTCTTTTTGTGGGCCGTTTTGCTGAAAAAAAGGGGCTGATCTACCTTATTAACGCCATGCCGATTGTGCTGAACAAACATCCCGATGCCCGCCTTACTATCGTCGGTCACGGGCCCCTTGAAGACGCCATCAAAAACTGTATTGCTGAATTGGGCATTCAGCATGCCGTTTCCATTGCTGGTGCAGTTGAAAACACAAAACTTCCGGAAATCTATCAGTCAAGCAAAATTGTTGTTTTTCCCTCCATTGTCGATGACACCGGAGACACTGAGGGCTTCGGTCTTGTCATGGTCGAGGCAATGGGCTGCGGCTGCGCAGTCATAGCATCAGACCTGCCGGCCATTCATGACACTGTCATTGACGGCAGAACAGGCCTGCTCACGCCCCAGAAAAATGCGCCTGCGCTGGCAGAAAAAATCCTTCGGCTGCTCGACGACCCTGATCAGTGCCAAACACTGGCCCTGCAGGCACGACACTATGTTCTTGAACGCTATGATTGGTCGACTGCTGCCAAACAATACGCTGATGTTTTCAATGCGGTTTCGCAGCACCAGTAAGCATTACTTTCCAAAAGTGATGCTCCCCGCCTACAAGGCGGGGCATCCCGGTAGATAAGATTGATTTTTTTGATACGTGCCGCTTGACCCCGCTTACAAAGCGGGGCTTGCGCGGCACATTCCGGTCAAAAGTCACCAGCCACCCGCATAGCTGGTGGCTTGCTGCGCCCTGAAGACAATAAAGCATTTATAAATATTTTTTTCAAAAACTGCCCGGTATACGAATTCTTTTCTCCGGCGATTTCCTCAGGAGTTCCCGTAGCCACTACATAGCCTCCCCTGTCGCCGCCCTCCGGACCAAGATCAATTATATAATCAGCGGATTTAATCACGTCCATATTGTGTTCTATGACAAGCACCGTGTTTCCCCGATCGACAAGGTTGCCAAGAACCTCCAGAAGCTTGGCCACATCGGCAAAGTGCAGGCCGGTGGTGGGCTCATCAAGAATGTACAGAGTATGCCCTTTTTCCCTGCGGCTCAGCTCGCGGGACAGCTTTATGCGCTGTGCTTCGCCGCCCGACAGCGTCGTTGCCTGCTGGCCAAGCGTAATGTAGTTTAATCCAACATCGTTAAGGACCTGGAGCCTGCTGCGTATTTGCGGAATATTTTCAAAAAACGGCAGTGCTTCGCTCACGGTCATGGCAAGCACATCAGCAATATTTTTGCCCTTGTACACAACCTCAAGGGTTTCACGATTATAGCGGCGGCCCTGGCACACGTCGCAGGTCACATAAATATCGGGTAAAAAATGCATCTCGATCTGAACCAAGCCGTCTCCCTGACATGCCTCGCACCTGCCGCCCTTCACATTGAAGCTGAACCGGCCCGGTTTATAGCCGCGCATGCGCGACTCCGGCAATCGGGCAAACAAATCACGAATGGGATCGAAAAGCCCGGTGAATGTTGCAGGGTTAGAACGCGGCGTTCGGCCTATAGGCGACTGATCGACATTGATGACTTTATCAATTTTTTCAATGCCCTTGATTTCAGTAATGCTGACGGCCTTTGCAGCTTTTTTATAAAGCCTGTGAGCAAGCAGCCCGTATAAGGTATCGACAACCAGCGTGCTTTTGCCGGACCCCGATACGCCGGTCACGCAGACAAAGAGTTCAAGCGGTATCGTAACCGTAATGTCTTTTAAATTATTTTGCCGCGCGCAGACTATCGTGAGTGCATTTTTTTTCAAAACAGATCGGCGCGCAGGCAGTGGGACTTTTGACGTACCGGCAAGATACCGGCCGGTAACAGAATTCGGGTTCCTCTCAACCGCATCGGGCGAGCCGGTAGCCACCACGTGGCCTCCCTCTGTGCCCGCCCCCGGACCCAGATCAATGACATAGTCAGCCGCTCTGATTGTTGCTTCATCGTGCTCCACGACGATTACCGTATTGCCTATATCGCGCAGCTGCCTGAGCGTCGTGAGGAGCCTGTCGGTATCACGGGCGTGCAGGCCGACACTGGGCTCATCAAGCACGTACAGAACGCCGGTAAGCCGCGAGCCAAGCTGCGTTGCAAGCCGTATGCGGTGCGCCTCGCCGCCCGACAGCGTGCCGGCAATACGATCAAGGGTCAGGTACTCAAGTCCGAGATAGGACAGAAAATACAGCCGCTGGCTGATTTCCTTCACAAGCGGTTTGGCTACCGCTGCGCGGCTGCCGCTGTACTGCAGAGCCTTCACAAAGTCTGCGCACTGGGCAACATTCATACTGTTAAAATCGTAGATGGACTTGCCGCTGACTTTGATCGAAAGGCTTTCTTTTCTGAGTCGCCTTCCGCCGCAATCAGGGCATATAACCTGATTCATATACTGCGAAATATCCTCCCGAACCTTCTCCGATTCTGTTTCATGGTATCGCTTATTAAGAGACTGCAGCACCCCCTGAAACGGCTTCTCGGTCTTATACAGGCTCTTCTCTCCTTCAAAAACAAGAGGGACTTTCTCTTCGCCTGAGCCTGACAGCAGCATTGTGCGGATCTTTACGGATAATTTTTTGAAGGGCGTATCAAGAGAAAATCCGTAGTGCTGTGCAAGCGAGCCGGCAAGGTGTTTAACCCAGAAAGAATCTGCGGTGCCCCAGGGCGCAATGGCTCCCCTGTTGATTGAAAGCTCCTCATCCGGAACGATAAGCACGGGATCAAACTCTACTTTTGTGCCGAGGCCTAAACAGGCCGGACACGCGCCGTAAGGGCTGTTGAAGGAAAACGTACGGGGGCTGATCTCAGGATAACTCACGCCGCAATCCGTGCAGGCAAGCTTTTCATTGAAGAGCATTTCGCTGCCATTGCTCAGCATGACCACGACAAGCCCCCCGCTGAAACGCAGCGCCGTCTGGAGCGAGTCGGCAAGTCGCTTTTCAATGCCGGCTCTGACCTGAATCCTGTCCACAACAATGTCAATACTGTGCTTTTTATTCTTATCTAGACACATGTCTCCTGTCAGATCAACCAATGCACCATCAATGCGTGCCCGGATAAAGCCTTCCTTCTGCAGGTCATGAAGATCTTTTTTATATTCCCCCTTCCTGCCCTGAACCACCGGTGCAAGAAGTACAAGCTTTTCGCCTGCCGGCAGCTCCATGATCCGGTCTATCATTTCCTGAATGGTCTGCGATGAAATTTCACGTCCGCAGCTGTGGCAATATGGTGTACCAAGACGGGCATACAGAACACGCAGATAGTCATTGATTTCAGTAACAGTGGCAACCGTCGAACGGGGGTTCTTGCTGACCGTTTTCTGCTCAATGGCAATGGCGGGTGACAGTCCTTCGATAGAATCAACGTCGGGCTTCTGCATCTGCTCGAGAAACTGACGGGCATAGGCGGACAGAGATTCCACATAGCGACGCTGACCCTCGGCATAAATGGTATCAAAGGCCAGTGATGATTTGCCGGAGCCGCTTCGCCCGGTAATGACGATGAGATTGTTTTTGGGTATCTCGAGATCAATATTTTTCAGGTTATGAACCCGGGCGCCCTTAATAAGTATCTTGTTCGATCCGGACATGCTGTAACTTTCATGAAATGAAAAAGCACTCGTCTCTGTGACGGGTGCTTCTATTCTAATATATATAGTTGAAAATCTCTAAATAATAATGCGCGTTTACCTATACCCGCCCGAGCTGACACAAGCTGCTGTATCACTATACTTCACGGTAACATAAAATGAATGCTCCTGCAAAAAAAGAAAAGCCGGTTATTTCTAACCGGCTCACTCTAACTGCCTGGCCGCTGCTACTTCCTGGCCTTTTTGGCCTTCTTAGCAGACTTCTTTTTTGCTGGAGCTTTTTTCTTGGGTGCTGCTTTTTCTTTGGCGACTGCTTTTTTAAGATCGCCTTCAAACTTTTTAATTTCCTGTGCCATCTTAGCAGCGGATTTCTTTTTTAATGCTATCCAGATTTTAAGTTGTTTGGAACTTGCCATTCGTAATCCTCCTTGTTTGATTAAAAGCACACTTGGCCCTTTAATTTTTTTATCGGATCAATCATAATAAACTTAAATAATAATATTTTTTAAACCTGCAACTCACCTAAACTAAAAAATTCATTTACAAAAATCGCAGGCTGAAATTTGCTTTTTACAACCGGTCCAATAAATCTGTCTATGCTTCCTGTTGTTAGCGGCCAACAG
Organism: uncultured Thermodesulfobacteriota bacterium; assembly: GCA_964400575.1. GTDB lineage: Bacteria > Desulfobacterota > WTBG01 > CAIYCZ01 > CAIRTM01 > CAIWCT01. Next base: position 4,436 of record CAYNVA010000617.1, read on the forward strand.
AAATTCTGTGCGCCAAAAAATCCGGCAACCCCGCCTGCAGAATTTTTTTCTTAACCGACGCCACATCATAATCCACACGGACAAGATAATACTGGCTGCAGGACTCATCAAAAATGCCGTAGCTGGCGCGCGGGTCACCGTCGCGGGGCTGGCCGACGCTGCCGCAGTTTATGATATAACGACTGCCCGGATGAAGGGTTACCTGCGATGACATCTCCCGTACCACTGGTGTATCTGCACGCTTGACAAAAATGGCCGGGCAATGCGTATGGGCAAGCAAACAGAGACGTTGCCTGAATGTCACGAAAGCATCTTCAGCATCCAGTGCATTATAAACATACCGCCACTGCTCCGGCGTATACGGGGTTGCATGCACACAAAAAAATTCATTCATTTCCAATGTGAGCGGCAGTTCCATGAGAAACTGCTTATTTTCTGTGCGTAATTGAGCGCAGGTCCAGGCAATAGCTTCTCTGGCAACAGAGTTGAAGCTATCGGTTGATTGCCTGCCTGTTGCAGCCCAATCATGATTGCCCGCGACACTATGCCCGGTCAGGGTCTGCAGCAATTCTATGCATTCATTTGGATTTGCCCCGTACCCGACAATATCTCCGAGAAAAACGACCCGATCTACCCGCTCATGCCTGATTGACGCACATACGGCTGTAAATGCCTCAAGATTGCCATGTACATCTGATATAAAAGCGATTTTCATTAAATATCCAGCTTGTCTTCATTCCGTTAATCAAGTATAAGTATATACAAGTTACCTGTTAAAAAAAACATTTTGTTTCCCGCTTCTGCTGACATAGTTTCAGTACTTTTCCTGAGCCTGATCATCCATATTTCACTATCATGGCCTGGAGGCTGGATGCATCGAAAATGAGTTGCAGCCATACATGCTTTTTTATATAGTTTAAACCCGTTTAATTTTTGAGACGCAATCCATGCCCGACGACAAGAAAAAATTACAGGCTCTCCGGGAGCAGATCGACGCAATCGACGATCAGCTGCTTGCACTATTAAACAAACGCGCCTCTCATGTGCTCGAAATCGGGCACATAAAAAAACGGGAGAATCGGCAATTTCTTGTACTTGAACGCGAAGAATCAATTTATCAGAGACTGGTCGCACTCAATCAAGGGCCATTCCCTTCAAGTGCGATACGGCCCATTTTCAGGGAAATCATGTCGGCATCCCTGTCGCTGGAAAAAACACTCCAGATTGCATGCCTGGGGCCCGAAGCCACATTTTCTCATATTGCAGCCATACAGCAGTTCGGGCAGGCGGTCAATTTCACCTTCACACGAGGCGTTCCTGACATTTTCGATGAGGTCGAGCGCGGTCGGGCTGACTACGGTGTGGTTCCTATTGAAAATTCAACCGAAGGCGTTGTGAACCTGACGCTCGACATGTTCATAGAATCCCCTCTGCAGATATGCTCCGAGGTGATGCTTGCCATATCGCAATGCCTGCTTTCAACGGAGCGGAAGCTCGATGCTATCAAGGTTGTCTATTCGCATCCCCAGCCAATTGCCCAATGCTACAACTGGCTGGCAAAGCACATGCCCCATGCCGACATTAAAGAAACCTTCAGCACTGCCATTGCCGCCCAAATGGCAAAAACCGAGCCCGGCAGCGCAGCCATTGCCAGTGAATTTGCAGCAAAAGCCCATGAGGTGCCGATCCTGCGGCAGCGCATAGAAGACAATGCGCAAAACTACACCCGTTTCTGGATTATTGGTCAGCAATCGCCCGGCCGCACCGGCAGCGATAAAACCTCGATCATGTTTTCCATTAAAGACGGTGTTGGAGCCCTGCATGAAATACTGAAGCCATTCAGCACCCATGCTATAAATATGACTAAAATAGAATCGCGGCCTTTCAGGAAAAAACCCTGGGAATACATCTTTTTCATCGATATTGAAGGTCACCAGCAGGACAATCCTATCAGGTGCGCCCTTGACGAAGTGGCGGCATCAGCGCAATTCATGAAAGTGCTCGGCTCCTACCCGCGCAGCGACCGCATGCTGCCCTGAGGTGACAGGTGAAACATATGTTTAATCATATCGCTATAGCAGGCCTCGGGCTCATCGGCGGATCACTTGCCCGTGATATTCGCCAGCTCGGCCTTGCCCCAATCATTACAGGCTTTGGCCGCAATCCTGAACGGCTTAAAAAAGCATGTGCAATCGGTTTAATAGACGCCTGGCATACAGACTCCGCACAGGGCATTGCGCAGGCCGATCTTATTATTATCGGCACTCCCGTACGTCGGATCCCGCAGCAGATTCTTGAAATACTGCCGCATGTGCAGCAGGGTGCTGTTATCACTGATGTCGGCAGTGTTAAAACCGCCATCGTTGAGCAGGTCGAACAGAAGCTGCCTCCAGGCGTTTTTTTTATCGGCGGCCATCCCATAGCAGGCACTGAAAATTCCGGTTTCGAATCCTCCGCCGAAGGGCTCTTTAAAAATCGCCCGTGTGTTCTGACGCCAACAGAAAAAACAGATCCGCATGCTCTTGAGAAACTAATAAAATTCTGGCAGGCCCTCGGTGCGCATGTTGTTCAGATGGACATAAAAACCCATGACATGATATTTGCCGGCATCAGTCATCTGCCCCACATGGTGGCCTTTTCGCTGGTGAATGCCGTCACGGATATGGAAAATTTCGAGAAGCAGATACTGCAGTATTCCGCCGGCGGCTTTCGCGATTTCACCCGTATCGCTGCAAGCGACCCGGTCATGTGGCGCGATATTGCATTGATGAACAAAGACCATATTCTGAACGCCATCAATTTTTTCGAAAAATCTCTGGCGCAATTGAAGCATAGCATTGCAGCCGGCGACGCGCCGCTCATTGAACAATTCTTCAAAAAATCACACGACACACGACGGGCCATATAACAGACACAGGGCTATTATCATTGCAAACAATAACCATTCACAAAGCATCTACGCTGCAGGGCGAATTGACGCTTCCGGGTGACAAATCCATTTCACATCGGGCGATCATATTCTCGGCTCTTTCATCAGGAAAATGCGAGATACGCAACCTGTGTTCAGGTGAAGACGCTTTCAGAACCCTTGAGATATTCCGGCAGATGGGCATTGAAGCTGAGGCCGGCGGGCCCGATACCCTGACTATTGCCGGAAAAGGACTGCACGGCCTTCAGGAGCCCACGACAGTGCTCTCTACCGGCAACTCGGGCACAACAACTCGACTGATGGCGGGACTTCTCAGCCCGCAGCGTTTTTTCGCCGTGCTGTCGGGCGATGCATCGCTCAATCGCAGGCCCATGAAGCGGGTAGTCGGCCCTTTGCGCCAGATGGGCGCATGCATAACCGGCCGCAGTGACGGAAATTTTGCACCTCTGGCTATTGCAGGCGCCAGGCTGCACGGCATTGACTGCACATTGCCTGTTGCCAGCGCTCAAATCAAGTCATGCCTCATGCTTGCCGGCCTCTATGCCGATGGCACCACGACGATCACAGAGCCGACGCTGTCCCGAGACCACACTGAGCTGATGCTTGAGCATCTCGGCGTTCCGATTTCCCGAAAATCAGCAACTGTTTCAGTTACGGCAGCCGCGGATATACGGTCCGAGCGGTATGACATACCCGGCGACATCTCCTCTGCTGCATTTTTCATGGTAGCGGCCCTGCTGGTGCCGGGCTCTGAAATACTGCTGAAGCATATCGGCGTCAATCCGACGCGCACCGGCATTATTGACATTTTACAGGCCATGGGCGGCACGATTGAACTGCAGAACGTCCGGACGGTCTGTGGCGAGCCGGTTGCCGATATTTTTGTACGTTCAAGCCGATTAAAGGGCATTACAATTAACGGCGCTCTAATTCCTCGAGCCATCGATGAAATTCCCGTGGTGGCCGTAGCAGCTGCCTGCGCTGAAGGCGCCACGGTGATTGCCGATGCCGCTGAGCTGCGGGTGAAGGAATCCGACCGCATTGCTACCACGACCGGCGAACTTAGAAAATGCGGCGTTACGGTGCAGGAGCAGGAAGACGGCATGATCATCACCGGCACTGAGCATCTGGCAGGAGCATGCTGCCAGAGTCACGGCGATCACCGCATTGCCATGTCATTTGCCGTTGCAGGACTTGTTGCGCAAAGCGAAATGATCATAGAAGACTGCGACTGCATCAATACATCATTTCCTGAATTCATGACGAAACTCCGGCAATTACAACGCTAGCAGATGCGGCACGACACTATGAGCACTACCATTATTACAATCGATGGCCCTGTCGGCTCGGGTAAAAGCACTATCGGAAGGCTTCTGGCAAAAAAACATGCTCTTATATACCTCGATACCGGCGCCATGTACCGCGTCATCGCACTTGAAGCCAGCTCTCATAAAATTAAAGCAGAGGATGAAAAAGCTCTTGCAGCTCTCTGTAATAGCATAGATATTTCGTTCAAGCAGTCCGAGGATCGACAGCTGGTATTTTCCTCGGGCCGCGACGTAACTGATGCCATTCGAACCCCGGAGATCAGCATGCTCGCATCGCGCATTTCTGCGATTAAATCGGTCAGGAATGCCCTTGTAGCGCTTCAGCGTCAGATCGGCGCCCATGGCGGCATCGTTGTCGATGGGCGCGATGCGGGCACCGTCATCTTCCCGCAGGCCCGCTTCAAGTTCTACCTTGATGCCACTGTGGAAATACGGGCTCAAAGACGCTACAAAGAATGTATTGATAAAAAAATAAATATCGATTATAATGTTTTATTTTTGGATATTCAAAAACGTGATCATGATGACAGCAACCGGAAGTTAGCGCCCTTAAAACCCGCTCCCGATGCTGTCATTATAGATACGAGCATGATGACACTTGAGGATGTTCTCAAGGCGATTTCTTTACATATCGACTTGGCGGAACAGCCCTCATTGCCATAAATAAAAACGGAAGAGAGGAAAAAGAACAATGGAACAAACCACTAACACCAACCAGCCTGCTGAAGATATGGAGCAGGCAAACAGCGCTTTTTTTGAGGGCGAAAGCTTCGAAAAAATGCTGGAAGAAAGTCTGAGCGCGCGCAAGGTTCAGACCGACGAGGTCGTACAGGGCCGCATCATTCAGATCACAGCCGATTATGTTATCGTCGATGTCGGCTGCAAATCAGAAGGACAGATCCCCATCGAAGAATTCAAGGACGCCGACGGCAATATGACCGTCAAAGAAGGCGACAAAGTGGATGTCTTCATTGAAGGATGGGAAAACGAAACCGGCATGATGCCTCTGTCCAAGGACAAGGCAGATAGAATGCGCGTATGGGACACCGTGAGCAAGGTCTATGACGACGACGGCCTTATCGAAGGTAAAATCGTGTCCAAGATAAAAGGCGGCCTTGCCGTTGATATCGGCCTGAAGGCATTTCTGCCCGGCTCGCAGATTGACCTGCATCCCGTGCGGGACCTTGACAGGCTCATCGGACAGACCCTTCAGTTCAAAATACTGAAACTGAGTAAAAAACGCGGCAATATTGTACTTTCCCGCCGCGCAATACTCGAAAAAGAACGTGAGAGCCTTCGATCCGAAACTCTCAAATGCATTGAGGAAGGTTCTATCGTTAAAGGCACGGTCAAAAACATCACCGATTATGGGGTATTTATCGATCTTGGCGGCGTCGACGGCCTGCTGCATGTGACCGATATCTCCTGGGGCCGCATTACCTCCCCGCGTGATTACTTCAATATCGGAGATGTCACCGATGTCAAGATCCTGAGTTTCGACCGCGAGAACCAGCGTGTGGCCCTCGGCTTCAAACAGATGAAAACAAACCCCTGGGAACTCGTTCAGCAAACCTACGCGATCAACAACCGGGTAACCGGCAAGGTGGTCAACATCACCAATTACGGGGCATTCATCGAGCTTGAGGAGGGTGTTGAAGGGCTCATTCACATCTCTGAAATGTCCTGGACGAAAAAGGTCAAGCACCCATCACAGCTGATCTCGATCGGCGACGTAGTAGAGGCCGTGGTTCTTGATGTCGATGTGGCAAGAAAACGCATTTCACTGGGTCTCAAGCAGCTTGAGCCTAATCCCTGGTCTGTGATCGAGGAGCGGTATCCTGTCGGGACTGTCGTTGAAGGAAAAATCAAAAATATCACCGATTTCGGCATATTCATCGGTCTTGATGAAGGCATCGACGGCCTTGTGCATATCTCGGATATATCCTGGGTACAGAAAATCAAGCATCCTGCCGAGGTGTATAAAAAAGGTGACATGGTCAAGGCAGCCGTTCTCAGCATTGACAAGGAAAACGAGCGTTTCTCGCTTGGCATTAAGCAGCTTGAGCCTGACCCATGGGAAGAAGTTCCTAAAAAGTACCGCCGCGGGCAGGTTGTGAAGGGCCTGATTACCAATATAACCGATTTCGGCATTTTCCTTGAAATCGAGGAAGGCGTCGAAGGGCTGGTTCATGTATCGGAAATAGCCGAAGACAAAGCCCAGAACCTGAAAGACTTAGCCAAGGTCGGCGACCCGCTTGAAGTGCTTATTATCAGCATCGACAAGCGCAACCGCAAGATCGGACTCAGCCTTCGCGAACTCCGTCAGGCTCAGGAAGAATTTGAAATTAAAAGCTATGTTACGCAGCAGCAGGAATCAAGCCCCAATGCAACGCTTGGCGATGTGCTCAGAGCTGCCGCTGAGATGAAAGCACAGGAAGCAAAAGATGCGGAAACACCGCAGGATAGCACTGAAGAAACAGAGTAACTCCATCATGTGGTAACAATCCAAAGGAAGGTGGTGGCTGTCATCACCTTCCTTTCTCTTTTCAGGATGCGGCCATGAAAAAAAATTTCTTTTTAACCGGGTTTATACTTCTATTTTTTGTTGGCGTTGCAAGCATGCTGGGGGTTTGGTTTCTCGGCAGCCAAAAAATATTTACCGGAAGTTCCCTGCCGGGCAGCAGCAAGATCGCTGTTATTGAGGTTGAAGGGGTCATTACCCAATCGGGCCCCATAATAAAAACCCTGAACAGCTATAAAAACAACACCCATATTAAAGCTATAATTATTCGCATTGATTCGCCGGGTGGCGGCGTCGGCCCGTCTCAGGAGATCTATGAAGAACTCATAAAAATGAGAGAAAAAAAGCTCGTCGTTGCCTCCATAGGTTCGGTAGGTGCATCAGGCGGTTATTATATCGCCTGCGCTGCACATAAAATTTTCTCCAACCCCGGAACCATTACGGGCAGCATCGGCGTCATTATTGAATTTGCCAATATTGAAGAACTGCTGGGTAAAATCGGGCTGAAAAGCGTTGTTATCAAAAGCGGTAAATATAAGGATATCCTTTCACCGACACGCGAATTGAGAGAAGATGAGAAGGGGCTTATTCAAGGCGTAATCGACAACATACATGGGCAGTTTATTGACGCCGTTGCACTGGGCCGCAATCTTCCACGAGAAAAGATTGCAGAAATAGCCGATGGCAGGATATTTTCAGGCGAACAGGCAAAATCGCTCGGGCTTGTTGATGAACTGGGCAATCTTGAGGATGCCATTAAATATGCGGCAGAGCAATCTGGAATCAGCGGTGAACCCGATGTCGTGTACCCCGAAAAGAAACGTCCATCACTGCTTGACTATGTCATTGAAGAGTCAATTTCAAAAATACATGAAGTAATAACCCGCGGTCACATGAGCGCACAGTTTATTCTTCAGACAACCCGGTAATACTGAAGCGCGCTTTGGACATAAAACCGGGTACTGCTCTTTGCAGCACAGTAATGATCTTGAGCCGCCAGCCTCTTATTGATGGCACTGCAAAACAAGAAGGGAATCGACGCTGCTGCATGTATGGCACAGCGCGGCAGTGATCAAACTGTACGCATGTACGATTACAGCAGGAGGGTTACATGGCAATTGTAGAAGTCAGCATAGTGCCGATTGGCACCGCAACAACGAGCGTCAGTAATTTTGTTGCCGGAGCCGTCAGCGTGTTGAAAAAATCAGGGCTGCACTTTGAGCTCACGGCAATGGGAACAATCATTGAAGGTGATCTTGCAAAGGTCATGGAAACCATACAGATGATGCATGAAACTCCATTCAGTACCGGATTGGAGCGTGTGTATACCGTCATTAAAATCGATGATCGCCGCGATAAGCAAACAGGGATGGACTACAAAATCAGGTCTGTTGAAGAAAAGCTATAATGAGTGGGCGGCACGAACCTCCCCGCGGCAGGAGAGTGTGTCGAAATTAAATAAATCTCATTCTGAGAAGTCAGCCGCGGCTGACGACGAAGAATCTCGGTCTTAATTAATACAAGTAGGGGCGAATGGCCATTCGCCCCTACGTAATGCCAGAGATCCTTCGTTTGCCGAATGACAAAAATATGTACGTGCGACACAAACTCCTGAAATCCCATCTCGATTCCATGCTGACTTCCGACCTCCGTCCTCTGACCTCCGTCCTCTGACCTCCGTCCTCTGACCCTAAAGGATTCAAATATTGTAAAGCATGTCCCGTGAGTTTGCCTGGCTTGGCTCAATAAAAAAAGCCCGCTGCAGCAGCGGGCTTTTTTTATTGCTTGTTGTAGTGACTAACTGAGCCTTAATAGGTTTTCTGCAAATTGCCCACAGTATACAGATCTGTAGGAACATCGATTGTAATTAAAGGCTTATACTCATGATCCTGGTCGCTTAAGCCGGAGTGGTTTCGCTGAAAATCCTGAAACTGAGAGCCGACGATAAAATGCTTCATATCACCGATCTTTGTCGGAAGCAGGTTGGTATTGTTCATGAAGCACTTCCAGAATTTCCCGTTTGTATCATAAATATCTGTCCAGAGAATTATGTAGGTTTCCGGATCAACGTACCAGACGCGCTTGCTGTACAGATAATTGGGATCTTTATTGATGACATCGACGACAAAGGTATTGCATCGCTCAACAGTAATACCATTGACAAGACCCTGACCATCGGTGCGCGTCGTGGCTTTCATATCAGTGTGTCTGCTGCACAGAAGGTCTTTTTTGCCCTTCAGCGTATAGGTATTTCTGTTCAGCTGACCATCCCAGAAATATTCATCGTCATAAATAAGGTCGGAACCGTCAATAGAGTCGGTTCGCTGGGACACCGACATTCTCCTGATGCGCCGAAACTGGCTGTACCACAGGTAGGCATCGTCATCCTTGGTGGCTTCTATATAGCGGATGCTGTACATACGCGTGTTTAAAAACTCGGGCGGTTTATACATTGTAAGAAAATAGGCGCGATGAATGCCCTTTTCATTGGGCGTAATGATGGGCAAAGGCTCCTTCTCAGTGCGGTGGATAAAAAACTGCTCTGTATACTCCTGGTCAGCCAGGCGCTCAGTTTTGCTTTTAGGGTTGATATTGGGGCTGAACCGGCGATATTTGCAGGTGTCTCCATGGTTGTTGAATTCGTAATTATAGGCTATCTCCAAACCGTCCTTAGGCTCAGGGAAAGGCCGGCCTGCAAGTTCAGCATAATTGGCGATCGTGCCGTCAGGATTCCTTTTCACCATCGGCGCATATTTTTTCGTGGCAGCAACAAAGCCCTTTGTCTCTGGCACCGGCTGATAGGCTACTATGTTCATGAAAAGGCCTTCGGCAGGAGCGCCCCACTTTTCAGGCTCTTTTAAAATGCCTGCATAGGATTCAGGCATGAATGATGCGACCTGATCGACATTGGTTTTGTCGAGCTTTTTCCCCACCCATGTCTTTTCCCAATCCCTGACTTTTGCCAGCTCGTCTGCAGTATAGGAAGTGCCAATCACTTCACCAGCCCCGGCAAGCGCCGGCACAAGACAAAGCATAAGCGCTGCTACCAGCCAGATTCCGAACTTCTGATTCCTTCTTCTCATCTTCTTTCCCTCCCTATTATGTTTGTACTTGGGTCATTCATTGCCTGAGGTCATTGATGCAACCAGTCTAAAGCTTTATCTATTTAAATTGCCACAAGCTTTACAGCAGAATTCAAAATTTCCATGACTCAAAAAGAGCCCATAGGTTTGCAGCTATGGGCTTTCAAACAATTCATACGCTCTGCAGATTAAAACTCATACCGCAGGCGGAAGATAAGGCTGTCCTTGTGCGCCATAATGCCTCTCGTGTATTCATTCTTGGCGCCGCCGTAAATCTTTGCACCGATGTCCCCGCGCCAGTGCTCGCCGGGAAACATATAGGTAAAACAGGGAACAGTAAACCACTGGCCGGTCATCGTATACCAGTTGCCCATGCATACAAATACCCACGATGTGTTAAACATCTCCTGTTTCAGGAAAAACTGAAGCGACTGGAAATTCGGATCGCCGATGCGGTGTTTGCGGTTATTGAGGACCAGATCCCTGTCCATATTACGTATATGCTCGATGAAATAGGTAATGCTGAGATCGGTTTGTTTGCCGGTTCCGATGTTCTTGGTCCACCAGGGGATGTCAAACTTGTCATTGTACTGGATCGCTATGCCTAAAATATCATTGCGGGATGTATCGTACATATTCTGGACATTGCCATCCGTGCCTTTTTCAAAGGGGCTGTCCTGCTCATAGAACCATTCAAGACGCCAGATAGAATTACGCAGGGGTTTGATTTGCGTCTGTGCCGTGCCGCCGAA
>CAYNVA010000618.1:0-2916 GCA_964400575.1 uncultured Thermodesulfobacteriota bacterium
AATTGTCTGTGAACCAATGTCGATAGAAGCAAGGCGTCGCATATATGTTAACCCTCAACGGCTGCCTGACTGGCAGTATTAAAAATATTGTAAAGATACTATTGATGTCGTCGTAAAAAGTCCCGGCGCGTGCCATTGCGAGAAGCCCTTCGGCACAGCTCAAGATAAACTCCGCGACGTGGCAATTTCGTTTTTCATGTAGAGACAGGTTTCAAACCTGTCTCTACTGGCAGAGATTGCTTCACTTCGTTCGCAATGACAGTTTGTTAGACTTTTTACGAAACCATCAAAGTTGGACGGTAAATTATCTGTTTATGCCGGACTCGCTTCGCTTACTCCGTCCGACATTTACAGATTTTACAGGATGGTTGCAGCGAAGCGGAACCTACTAGCTTTATTCATGCCCGTCAATGGTGGGTTGCACCCACCCTGCGGGGCAATCACACATGCAAGGACGAATGATTATTCGCCCCTTCTACACCCTGTTCCCTGAATGCCGGTAGCCAGGGATCAGTTGTGTCACGAGAATCGCATCAGGTATGAATCATAAAAAGCGCTGAGCCAAAAAAACCGAACAGTTCTCATTTGAGCGGTATTGCCGGCATTCTCTTCAATGTTCTATGCGTGGGGTCAACAAGTATACCCACCGATTCAAGAGCCGTAACGCCCAGTATAGGCGCTGCGGTGTCCGGGCCGAAAATCACCCGGCCGGAAGTCACCTCGCCCATAAACTCTATTTCCGCAAGCCCGAAATCATATTCGGTCGTAGAACCGTCGGCAAGTTCATAGGCCATGCGGCCCCTGCGTTTTATGCCTGCTTTTTCAAGTTCCCGCGCAGGCGCCATACTGTCGGTAGCGCCTGTATCGACAAGAAAATCGGCTTCATACCATGCTGCTGCGTCCTGGGTAGTCCGCAAAACCGTTGTTACATGTATCATTCCCATAACAATACCCCTTGTTTATCAGATTCATTAAACCGGTTGCGCCGCTACCCCTGATCCCGCAGGGGCGTATAATTATTCGCCCCTACACCCTGCGGCATCACACGGAATTCCGGCAGGCGAACCTTGATTTTGCCCATACACCGGTCCGTTTCCCCGATAAATACCACAGAGATGCCCTGGCATGCAATAATATCTAATTGCAAACAAACCAGCGGTTAAAATGCTGGAAAAATTCTGGCTTCTGGCTTCTACTGCTAAAGATATCATTTTTGTCCCCCCATAGTTTTTACTAATAAAAAAAGTTTAAGGTGTCCACGGTGTTGGGGCGCTTATCAGCTACTGGTTACACAGCAGGATATAGCCTTTCCAGCCATCATGCTCTGCATAGGGCGTCTCATAAACAATCCTCCATGGAAGCGGGCCCAGTCTCTTGTAATGGAATCTTCGCATCACAAGATAGGACTTTTTCGTTGAAGCCATGTAGGGGGCGATATCCTCATCTTTCTTAATGGTGGTGAGTGGCCGGTGCGCATAAAAGGTAAAGGTGTAGTTCTCATTGGACCAGACAAAGGCAAGGGGTTGCTTTTCGCCAACAAGCCGTGCTGCGGCTTTATAAAAAATTTTCCCCGAGTCCTCAGCATTGCGTATGGGCACGGTATAGGTAAAATACAGAAAATGAACGCCCAGCATCAGCACGACCGCAGCTGTGAATGCGATCGTGCTCAGCGCTGCTGACGGGTAAAATCTTTTAATGCCGGCGGTGGCGATCATGCCCGCACCGATAAAAAAAAGCATGCATGGAATATTAAGCGAGTGCATGCTCGGGATATTGACCGCAAAAGGATTGCCGCGCAGAAAGGACAGCCCGGCAAGAATACTGCCCGCAATAAAGGCACCCCTGAGGCACCATATTTTTTGTGGCGCTGTTTTTTCTTTTACCCATTGCCAGAATGGCTGCCAGGTTGCGGCCACAAGCAGCGCCACCGCCGGCATAATGGGAAACATGTAATAGTCGCGCTTTGACTTGAGCAGGGACAGAAACAGGAGATTGCCTAAGAACCAGAGCAAAACAAAGGTTGTTTCTTTTCTTGATTTCCGGAGCCTTTTGGAACAGGCCAGCCAGACGGCAAAGGGGATAAAAAATATCCAGGGATACAGCGCCTTGACAAGCTCCAGAAAATAATACTGAAACGGCTCCCTGTGCACAAAGCCGGTTGCGGCGCGCGCTACGGTTTCCCAGAGGACCAGCAAGAGGAAGTTGGGATTGTCCTTCATGATATAAAGAGGCCAGGGCAGCACGATGCAGGCAAACGGTATGAGGCCCAGAAGAAATGCTTTGCTTTTCAGAAGCTTGATTTCACGGGTAATAAGCAGGAACCCGATAATGGGAATAAGCGGGAAGGTCATGGCAAAGGGGCCTTTGGTCATCATCCCCAGGCCCATCATGGCAAAAAAGAGCCCGTACCAGAGCTGTGCGCGGGCAGGTGTTTTATAGCCCTTGAAAAAGCAGTAGATGGAGGCCGTGATAAAAAATGTCAGCATGCCTTCAAGCTCGGCATACCGCGCCTGATGCATGAAAAAGTTTGTCGCAAGAAGGGCGAATGCTGCCAAAAAACCTGTGCGCCGGTCAAACAGCAGCGCGCCGATAAAAAGGGTGAAAATTACCGTGCCAAATCCCGCCACTGCCGAAGGGATGCGGGCGGTGAGCTCGGTGACCCCGGTTTTCAGCGAGCAGGCCGCAACGCTCCAGTAAAACAGCGGCGGCTTGGTGAGAATGGTCTCCTCTTCAAGGTGCGGTATGAGCCAGTTGCCGGTTTCTATCATCTCTTGTGATATCTGGGCCCGCCGCGACTCGTTTCTCAGGTGATAGAGATTCGGCGTGCCCAGATTATAAAAAAGCGTCCAGAGGGAAATGAGCAGCAATCCGGCAATCAAAAGATTCCTTTTGTTCATAAACAGTTCCACTTTCCTG
>CAYNVA010000619.1:0-4304 GCA_964400575.1 uncultured Thermodesulfobacteriota bacterium
CCTTTGGTGAGGGCAGCCCGTGCGGTTCGAGCGATTGGCATGATATCCTCGCCGGTTTCTTTTGCGAGAATATAGCACGGGCAAGCGAATCAAAAGCTCACCATAAGGGCCCGTGGTTACAATAAAAAGAAAAATGCTCTAGCGCCGGATATAATTTTATAATCCCCTACAGGTATCCCACGGGCTGCGATAGCGCTGTTTTAAAAATCCTTCCTCAATACCACCGCTGTTTTTTATCCAGGTAGTCCATGAGCATGCAGCGCCCCAGGTCTGCCGGGTGCAGGTGAAAAATCCGGCCCGAGGACCGGCGGGCCATTTCATGCATGAACCCGACGCGCTCATGCTCCTGGGAAAACAGAAAAATGCTCAAGGCTATTTTCTGGCGCGTGATGGCATCAAGGCCTGCCAAAGTGCGGCGCAGGGTTTCCGGGTGGGGCGGAAACTGGAAGAACAGGGCCCCTGCCTCGCGGTGAGCTGTGGGCTCGCCGTCGGTGATGAGAAACATCTGGCGGCGATAGCCCTTCATGCGCGCGAGCAGCTGCTGTCCCATGGCAAAGGCCTCCTCGAAGTTGGTATAGGGATTTGTTTCGTCCCAGGGCAAAAACGGTATTTCATGCTCAGGGATGATGCGCGCCGAGGTTGAAAACCCCACGACGGTGATGCGGTCCTGCACATAGCGGGAGCGGATAAGGCCGATCAGCGCCATGGCCACCTTTTTAGCGGCAATATAGCGGCCGTCAAAATTCATGGACTTGCTGAGATCAAGCAGCACCACGGTGGCGGTGCGCAGCACAGGCTCCTTTTCATACACCTCAAGATCATCTTCAGCCATGCGCAGCGGCGGCCGGCCACCCGTGCGCTTGAGCGTGTTCATAAGCGATGCGCTGGTATTGATCTGCAGCTGGTCCCCGAACTGAAAGGGCCGCGTGCCCGCAATCAGATAGGGCTCGGTTGCCAGGCCCGCGCTCAATCTGCGGGAAAGCTTTTCACTCCGGCCGGGCTTTACAATTTCGCGCAGCATGCCCCAGGCGGTTTTCTGCAGCCCCGCCGGGGTGAACATGAGCTGGTTGCGGCTGCGGGAAATAAGCCCGCGCTCAAGCAGCATCTCGGGCAGATTTTTAATGGCCCGCCATTTTAAAAGCGCATCGGAGCCCATGGCAGACTCAAGCAAATCGTCATCAATATTTTCAAACCCGCTGCCCCAGCGCACGCTGTGCAGGGTTTTTTCAAGCCGGTCCATGTCTTTGATTTTCCCGGCAAGAAGTTTTGCCTCGCGCACCGACAGCTTCTGGCCGCCGCGGTTGAAGCGGTCGTCAAGATACTGCGCAAGCGGGATCATGGTTTCGGGCAGGTGCCGGGCAGCCTCAGTAAAAGTGCCGCGGGCATCGGAGCCATAGGGCAGGGCTTCGGCAAACTCTGAAATTTTTTCAAGCACGCCCGTGTCCATGGCCTCAAGGCCAAGCTCAAGCAGCCCGTCTTTCTTTTTCTTTTGCAGCTGCTCAAGCAGGTCCCGGATGCCGACAAAAAGGCTTGCGTCCTTCTCGCCTTTCACCCCGCGGCGCTGCAGCTCCTTTATGGCGGTGTCAAGGCCCTCATGGCGGTACATGATTTTGGCAAGGGCATCAAGGGGGTCGGTGTCGTCAAGCAGCGCTTCGGCAATGGGGTCAGCGCCGGGCTGGTAGGTGTACATTTTCATTGCTGCAGGCTGTAGCGGGCGCGGCCCTCTGAAGAGGAGCGCGTGATGCGGCCCGAGGTTGCCAGGCCTTCAAGCATGAACTCGCAGGCTGCGGCAAGCATCCCGGGTGTTGCGCCGGGCGCCAGCCGGCCGGCCTCCTGGCGCAGCGCGGGATAGCGCGCGAGAATCTCGGTATAGTCACCGGACGGGGAGAGCTCAGAGACAATAATTTCTGACGGCGGTGCAAAGGCGCGCAGGAACTCAGTGAAAGCGCCGGGCTCGAAGGTGTATTTGAAAACCGCATGCACCGCCTCGCGCACGAGAGCGCCGAGCTTTTCATCCTCTTCGCCGGCCTCGGCAAAATTCCACTCGACCTTGCCCTTCATGGTTGAGGTCAGATGCGGCAGGTCGGTCACCCGGGGCACAACCCCGGTCTCGCCCAGGCGCAGGCTGCGGCGCAGGGCATTGCTCACCAGGGTCTCCATATTGTGTATGGTCATGCGGACGCTGACGCCCGAGAAATGATTGATGTCCTGGCGGCGTCGGGCGGCCTGAGAAATCTCGGCCACAATCTGCTCCATAAACGGCGGCAGCTCAAGGTGCAGGTCCGCATGAGCAAACGGTGCGGTTTCCTGGCGCATGATGGCTATCTCCTGGGCAAGCGTGCGCGGATAGTGCGTGCGCACCTGGGCGCCGAAGCGGTCTTTCAGCGGCGTGATGATCCGGCCGCGGCTGGTGTAGTCCTCAGGGTTGGCGGTTGCGATAATGAAGATATCAAGGGGCAGGTTGAACTTGTAGCCCCGGATCTGCACGTCGCGCTCCTCCAGCAGATTAAAAAGCCCCACCTGAATTTTCTCATGCAGGTCGGGCAGTTCGTTTATGGAAAATATGCCCCGGTTGGTGCGGGGGATAAGGCCGTAGTGGATGACGCCCTCATCGGAGAGATGCCGTCCTTCGGCAACCTTGATGGGATCGATATCGCCGATAAGATCGGCTATGGTCACATCAGGCGTGGCGAGCTTTTCGCCGTAGCGAAGGCTGCGGTGCAGCCATGCAACAGGGGCCCCATCCCCGAGCCCGGCAACCTGCTTTCTGCAGTGGGCGCAGATGGGCGCCAGCGGATCGTCATTTATTTCGCAGCCTTCCAGAACCGGCAGCCATTCATCCAGCAGGCTGGTGAGGCTGCGCATGATACGGGTTTTGCCCTGGCCGCGCTCGCCGAGAAATATCATGTCGTGGCCCGACAGGATGGCGTTTTCCAGCTCAGGTATGACCGTGTCTTCATAGCCGACGATGCCGGGGAACAGGTTCTCGCGGCTGCGTATTTTTGCAATAAGATTTTGCTGCAGCTCGGCCTTTATGCTGCGGCTTTGCCGGCCCGCACGCTTCAGGTCGCCCAGCGTTTTTGGAAGATGTGCTTTATCCATTTTTCACAGCAGGCTGCATAAGATAATAGCGGTCTTTTTCAAGCGCCTTCACGATCACGCCGCCGATGCAGGGCCGCACGAGCAGGGGCTGGCTCGAGCCGAGCATATTGAACAGCTCCACGCAGCAGGAGCTGATATGGGTCGAATCGGCAATCGAATACGGGGCGTTGCCGTTATCAGCCCCGGCCCTGAAGGCAGGGCAGACAAAGTTTGCATGCACGGCAGTCCAGGTCGCGAGCAGCTCGCCAAAGGTTTTGACCTGCGAGCCGAACATTTTCCCGAGGCCCGCCACGATGGCCTCGCCCGTTTCTTTGGGGAACGAGCCCCACTTTTCAGGCACCCGCCCCAGGAACACCTTATTGTTGATGAGGCTGTGCTTCTCCTCCTCGGAGACCGCCACGGGAGGCACAAAATCAACCGGGCTGATTGTTGCCGCCAGACAGGGTTGGAAATCCTCCGGCAGAGCCTGCGATGATGCAACGATATACTTGCCCGCGCAGGGCGACTGTTCATACCATGGCGCCGCATCGAATTTGCAGATAATCTGCCATATGGACGGCGCGGCATAGCCTGTGTCGGCCAGCAGTATCTCGCAGGCATTCTGCTTGGCCTGCAGCATGTCCACGCCCCGGGCCTGCATCTGCGCTTTGAGCTGTTCCATCTGCGCATCGTCGAGCCAGTACAAGTATTTCCAGATTTGAGACATGCCGAACCTCCTTTAAAAGATCGGATCAGGTTGCTCTGGGCGGCTGCACTGTGCCCGGGAGCACGAGCAGGTTGGACTTGTCCTTTTTAAAGCGCAGGCCCCTGTGCGCAGTGCCGACCTCCTCGATGGAGATAATGGTGTAGATGGATATATGCAGCGTTTTAACATCTGCAAAACGCCGCTGCATATCTTCTTCCTCGGGGTTCACAACCAGGGTGCCCGTGCTGAAAATGAAATCCGCAATGGCAATAAAGCTCAGCCCCAGGCTCGAGTCGGTCACCCTGCCTGCCTTGAGGCTCACGATCTTATTATCTTTGGGATCGCGGTAGGTGATGACATAGTGGGTATTTTCTTTGGTTTTGGTCGGCATGCTTGTCCTTTCCACGGCAGCGCGTCAGCAGGCTGAAGCATTATATGTTCTTGAGTCTACAATAATATCGGTGGGTATTTCCAATAGACTTTATTTATAGTTTAAGGTTCTTCAGCAAAGAAGCCA
>CAYNVA010000620.1:0-9269 GCA_964400575.1 uncultured Thermodesulfobacteriota bacterium
CCGCCAAAGCCGAAAGCATTTGAAAGCACGGTGGATACAGGCCTGCGGCACGGCGAGCTGAGCGGGATCAGCTGCAGCCCGGGATCAGGCTGGCGGCATCCGGTATTTGCCGGCAGTATGCCATGGGCAATACTTAAAACGGAAATGGCCGCATTGATCGCGCCTGCTGCGCCCAGTGTATGCCCCGCAGCGCCCTTGATGGATGATGCGGCTGGAAGCGGCAGCGTGCGAAAAAGGGCCTGCAGCGCCCTGGCCTCAGCCGCGTCATTGTCAGGTGTTCCCGTGCCGTGTAGATTTATATAATCAATATCTGAGGCTGCACATCCTGCCCCGGCAAGAGCCTGGCGCATGGCCTGGGCTGCCCCTGCGCCGTCAGGATGGGGCGCGGCAGGGTGATAGGCATCACAGGTCAGCCCCACAGCCAGCACCTCGGCCAGTGCCCCTTCAGGGGGATCAGTGGCGGCCTCTAAAACAAGCATGGCAGACCCCTCCCCGACCGACATGCCCCGTCGATCCTTGTCAAAGGGGCGGGCGCCTGCCGGATCGACAAGCTGCAGAGAGTTGAATCCATAGTAGGTTAAGCGGCACAGGCCGTCGGCGCCGCCTGCAAGCACGCGCCGGGCTTTGCCGCTTTTCAAAAGCTCCGCAGCTATTTTTAAAGCCACCATGCCTGATGAGCAGGCGGTGGATACGGTCAGCACAGGGCCGTGGCATCCCAGAGCACCCGCCAAGCAGTGGGCCACGGTGCCGGTGCCATGATAGTGAAACTTCTCTGGATCAGGGGCATTGTTTTTTAAAAAAAGTTCGCTTGCAGGCATGCCGCCGGTGGTGACCCCTATGACAATGGCATCCGGAGGGCCGCTGGCATTGGCCATCGCCTCACGGGCTGCAATGAGAGCAAGGCCGTGCGTGCGGGGCACATCATCGGGCAGAGGACTTCTAACTTCGCCTGATGGCAGAGGGGGCTCAACAGAGGAGGAAAAGAGCGAAAGCGGCGTAAGTCCGCATGCCGATGTTTCAAGAGCTGCAAGTGTTTCTGTGGCGTTTTTGCCGATGGGGCTTATGATGCCAAGAGAGGTGACAAATACGTGCATGCTGCTCAAGGCTGCGTCTCCGGCCGATTCTCGTGGATGTATGCCGCAAGGGCTTTGAGGGAGGCAAAGACCTTGACGCCAAGCTCCTTGTTATCGATCCGAAGCCCGTAATCCTTTTCGATCATCATCACCAGCTCAAGCACGTCTATGGAGTCAAGCCCCAGTTCACCGCCCACAAGCAGGGCTTCGGCATCGATGCTGTCGGGGGCGACGCTTATGAGATTGAGCGTATCGACTATTTTGACTTTGAGTTCAGCTATGAGTTTTTCCATTGCGCCTTCCATCATCGCCTCACTTTGCTTTCACAGCATCTGCCGGCAGCTGCTGAGCTGCAGCAAACAGCTTTTCGCATGCTTTTTTAATCGACCATTTCATGAATACCGTGGCGTAAGCCTTTCCTGCGATATACATCCCCACCAGAAAAACCACATGTGAAGTTCCGTAGGTAAGCGGCCCGCCTATGATAAGGACAAGGGGCTGCTTGAGATACAAGGACAGGAAGCCGAAAAAGGCGACCGCCGGCCAGCCGATGACATAACTGAACAGTACAAGGACAATACCGAACTGCTCACGGCCAGTGGGCTTGCGCTTTAGGCACCGAAGGTCAAGCTCCTCTCGCAGAATGCGCTGGATATACGGCTTGCGCGCAAGCGTCTCCAGGCCGTTTCTAACCAGCTTCTTCATCATGCTTACAGCGCCCTGCGTTTATGTTTCCGATTGTCGCCACACTATAGACAAAAAGGCCCACACTGTCAACACGGCAGGGGGCGGTTGATGAATAGACCACAACCGTCATGGCAATACATGGTACATGGTATGCAATTTTAAACTCGTATAGATACCTTCTGGAGGCATAGACGCAGCCTTTATCAAAAATTTAAATGAACTACCCCGCCGCAAGCGGACGGGGTATCAAAGATATTTTAGTTGTATAAATCATTCGCAACAAGCTGCGGGGAATTGACCCGTAACGATTAAGCAGACAAACAATCTTTAAAGATGGGGTTTCCATAAAAAAGCTTGTAATAAGTAAAAAAAATTATATATAGTAGCCATCATGAAGCAAACCGCACTCTTTGCATGGATCGGTATTGCAGACTTGAAGGCCTCAAAGGGTGCGCCTGCGGCAGGGGCAGGCCCTATCTGCCAGGCAGCAAAAAAATTCTCCTTTACCAATCTCTATCTCCTGTCTGACCATCCCCGCACTGACACCGAAGCATACCGCTCTTGGTTAAGCAAACAGATAGATGCCGAAATCAAAATCATTCCCGCAAAGCTTTCAAGCCCCACCTGTCATGCCGAAATTTACGAACATGCTGTCAAAGCCATAGAATCTGTAAAGAAAGCATACAAGGCTGGAGAGCTTTCACTAACATATCATTTAAGTCCCGGCACTCCCGCAATGGCCTCCATCTGGCTGCTCATCGGCAAAACCATACATCCGGCCCGGCTTATAGAGTCTTCTCCTCAGCAGGGTGTTCAAGTTGTAAATTTTCCTTTCGAGCTTTCGGCGGATTATTTGCCGTTTATGACAAAGGCTCAAGATGATGAACTGCTGCGTCTCACGCTTGGTCTCCCCCCGGATACGCCAGAGTTCGATGCCATAATTCATCGTTGCGATGCCATGAAGCGGCTTGTGGCAAAGGCTCGCAGACTTGCACTGCATGATGTGCCTGTGCTGCTGCTTGGCGAGTCGGGCACTGGCAAGGAGCTTTTTGCCCGCGCAATTCACGCAGCAGGCAAACGCAAAGATGGGCCGTTTGTTGCGGTAAACTGCGGGGCCATTCCGCAGGAGCTGTTTGAATCTGAGTTTTTCGGGCATGAGAAGGGCGCTTTTACCGGAGCCATACAGGCTCGGGCTGGCTATGTGGAGCAGGCTGACGGCGGCACGCTGTTTCTGGATGAAGTGGGCGATCTGCCAAAACCCGCGCAGGTGAAGTTGCTTCGCGCTCTGCAGGATGGCATGGTGCAGCGCGTCGGCGCTACAAAACCCAAAAAGATAGATATTCGGGTTATTGCCGCCACTAATCGCGATCTTGTGCAGGATGTGGCTGATGGCCTTTTTCGCGAAGACCTTTTCCATAGGCTCGCAGTAGGGGTTTTGCAGATACCGCCACTTCGAGAGCGCAGAGGCGATCTTTCGCTACTCATTGAAAATAGCCTTGATAGGATAAACCGGGAAATGTCTGAACAGACTGGATGGAAATACAAGAAACTTTCTGCCGGCGCAAAAAATCTTATGCTTCAGCACCCCTGGCAGGGCAATATCCGGGAACTGATCAATACGCTTTCCCGAGCGGCAATCTGGGTTACGGGGGACACCATACAAACGGAAGACATAAAAGAAGCGCTTTTTTCGGCAGGCCGTGCTACACCCCAGCAGGATAGCATATTAAATAGACCCATAGGCGAGGGGTTTAGCCTGTCTGAGCTAATCGCCGAAGTTTCCAAGCATTATTTGAAAAGAGCAATCGAAGAGGCCAAGGGAAATAAAACCCTAGCTGCCAAACTTACGGGCCTTCCCAACTATCAGACATTCATTAACTGGATGAATAAACACAAAGTATAATTTACTAATGGCACAACATGTGCATTTTGTTTTAGCAAAAGTAAATCAATAAAAGGAAATTGCCATGGAGTACCAACTTAAAAACTTTAAAGCTTTTGGCGCACCTGCTTCAATCCCTATTCGGCCTATTACACTTCTTTTTGGCCCAAATTCATCGGGTAAAAGTTCTATTATCCAGTCATTGTTGATGCTTAGCCAGTCGTTATCTCCACCTTTTGAACAACCGAATGGGAATGGTAATCAGAATGTTCTCATCCCAAACGGACCTTTGGTTAACCTCGGCTCATATGAAGAATTTGTATACAAGCATGATATTGGGAATGAATTTTCAATTGCCTTAACGGATACTTTTAAATCAATTGAAGAGATTGGTGCACCAGTGCCGATCAGGATAGATAAATTCGACCCGCAATTAGGCTGGACAAAACAGATAGATCCACTTTCTGACAACTCAGATGAACGAATTGAAAAAGCTATGTTTAAAGAACTCTCAGATAAAATTCTGAATAAAACTATCTCAATTGAAACTTTTTTTAAGGTGGATAATACGCAAAGAGTAATCTGCAATAAAAAAAATATCGCTGTAGATGGGCATTCTTTCACATTAAATATTATTGATGAAAACAAGGTCTTTAACCCCGACAACCCCCCGCTTTATGAATTGAGTGGCAACTATAAATCAATTTTTGCTAAAAATTATGAGGACGCATTTTTTATCAATAATTGTGACCATAGCTTTGAGGACACAAAGGCAATCAGAGAAATATCAAGATGGATGAAATATTTGTACCTAAATGAGCAGGAAAACGGAAAAGAAATACCTGATCTTCAAAGTTTACTAACTATATTATTTTCTTGCATGAAGGA
Source organism: uncultured Thermodesulfobacteriota bacterium (assembly GCA_964400575.1). GTDB lineage: Bacteria > Desulfobacterota > WTBG01 > CAIYCZ01 > CAIRTM01 > CAIWCT01. The sequence goes on from CAYNVA010000620.1 coordinate 4,531, forward strand.
GCTTGCGTTTTGCACAACAAGCTTTGGGGAGTTGAAAGAATTTTTTTTAGTATGGGAAAATCTTTCTAAAGAGCAACAAAAGAAGGCTTATGAAAAAATTAAAGAAGTTTTAGCCCCGTATCGTAGTGGTAACTATATAGCAGATATCCTATGCTTGCCTTTATTTATGTGGAGCAAGGGAATACTTGGATGTAGTGTGACTGAATGGGGTTTCCTCGAAGACGTCGGTCATTTCATTCTTTTTCCTTATCCCACTTTATTGAACCCATCTTATAAGTTAATGAATGAAATTAAATATATACCGCCACTTAGGCAAGAACCGGAACGGATCTTTTTTCTAAATGAAGAAGATGAAAAACCAACCGCAAAAATTTATTATACATTGTGGCATAGAGATAAAGGGGAATATATTTTACCGCTTATCAATGAAGAACTTGAAAAACTTGGTATTGACTACAAAGTTGAGCTGTGGGATCAAAATGCAGTGGAGACCGATGAAACGATAGGCTTTTCCATTTTTCTTGAAAAATTAACAAATGATGTTAAATCAAATTTCCGTGATGTCGGGTTCGGCATCAGCCAAATCCTGCCGATTGTTTTTAATTGCGTTATTAATAAAATGACAAAATTGCTTATTGAACAGCCTGAACTTCATCTGCACCCAGCTCTGCAAGCAGAGTTGGGCGATCTTTTTATAAGGTCTGCTCTCGGAGAACAAAAAAACACTTTTGTTATTGAAACCCATAGCGAGCATCTTATTCTCAGGCTACTGCGCCGAATCCGTGAAACAACAGAAGGCACTCTTCCCGATGACGTACCACCAATAAAACCGGACGATGTAGCAGTTGTCTACATTCAACCTGGCAAAAATGGTTCTGAAGCTATACATCTCGATATAACCCCCGATGGCGACTTTGCACAACCTTGGCCAAATGGTTTTTTTACAGAACGGATTCAGGAGCTCCTGTAATATGATACATGCCTACGCTATTGAACCTGAGGTTGTTTCGACTTGGGGGTCAAAAGAAAACTATCGTTACTTTATAGAAAAGTTTTCAATAGGCGAGCCTCGTATTTTCGCTGAATATCCGATTTTTAGAACATGGCAAAAAAAGGTTTTAAAAGAAGCCCTACGAAGAGGTGCAATTGATATTGATCTACAAAGAATAGCAGCACTTATTCAGTTTTTCGAATCGAACAAAAAACCTTTTGTTGAAAAACTTAAGCTCAGTGGGGAAACCTGGCTTGAAAATGCAGAAAAAACACACATGGAATATTTTTTCCATGCCATACTTGCCCGCTCAAATCCGCGAAAAAAAGACTACGTACTGCTGGCCGATCAGATTAGCGAAAAAGGCCATCCTTTGTGGGACATTGATAGACAAGCTGTTGTCCCGAGGAAAGCCTTCGAAATGGCAAAAACAATATCCCCCATGCTGAGAAACAGTTCTCACATTGTTTTTATAGACCCCTACTTTAAACCACACGATGCTAAATGGCGAAAGACCCTTCAGGCGTTTCTTTATGAAGCATCTGCAGGGAGAGATTCCTGTTCATCATTGAAGCTTGAATACTATGTGTCCGGTGATTATGAAAAATCTCATTCTTGGGATTTTTTCAAAATAAATTGCCAAAAAAACATACCGGCCTGTTTAGCCCCTAATACACGAATTAATTTTAAAAGATGGTTGCAAAAAGGCAATGGTGAAAAGCTACATGACAGATTTATTTTGACAGATATTGGTGGTGCAGGGTTTACTATGGGTCTTGACGAAGGGAACGCTGGCGAATCGCAAACAATTTTCTTGCTTGATAAAAAAACTTACCAAATCCGCTGGTCTCAATATATTAAAAGTCCAGTTTTCGATCTAGAACGAGAGCCGATCGTAATAGACAGCCAGGTAGAGACAATCAATACAGTCGCTACGAGTTAATCTGTTCTTAAACGATAGGCTTTTTTGTTATCATAATTAGTCCGTTCCACAAGCCCCGAATCAACCAATGCATTAAAAAGATCGTAATAGGTCTTTGATGTATATCCTTTTGCAGCCATGAAAGAAACTATCTCCCTCATGATGATAGGGCTATTTTTATTCATCAAAAGTTCAATTGCATATTTCGCTTGGTTAAACATGTTTCCACCCTTAATGCGCTTTGCCATATTTTTACGTGTTTCATTTTTGCTGGAGGATGAAAAAATGGCTTTGGCGCTTGGGGGAATAGTTGGTTGCTCTAGGGGCGTAAGAATATCGGTATTGTTATCAAATAATTTTAGAAATTTTTGGTCGTCTTTTTCATTTAAAAATGTTTTCAAATCCTGCTCTGATATTTCTTTATATTCAAAGCCCCAATAATCGAAGGAATACTTTAAGTTTTCAGGAATTCTGTTAGCAATAAGCATAATTCTGATTGGCGGTCCATTCGGTGTGATTCTATATCCGGCATAATCCAGCAATTGAGCAACGTGTTTTCTTGTCGCAATCCCAATTTTTAATTCAACTATTAATTCATGCCCATGTCGGTCTTTAAAAAGCAAATCAATAAATTTCCTGTTTACATTTTCCTGTCTGCCATTTAAGGTTAGCCCTTCTTCAACTAACTCTGGGTAAGCAACCAAAATATCTTCAAACTCTCGCTCTAGCATTTTATCTCCCTTATAGTTTTACCTGCCTTGTGGGTTTTTGTAAGCACATACAGGCACTCAGCAAGGACGCTTTAAAAGCGTATCGCTTTTCCCGAACTCTGCTTTACTTTAGTTTTGGCGCGTGCGATCAAAGCATGCGCATCAATGACAAGATACCGCACAATGACATTTGTGTCAGGAAGACTTGCTTTTGTTTTTTTCACGCGCCGCTGCTTCCCATACTTTCACTTTCAATTTTTTGAAAGCAGCTCCGGATTTATTGTTTCCGGCGTACTTGTGAAGGGCGCCTGCCGCATCCCTGACCGGCTTAACGATAACGTTCCCGTCCTGCACAGAAAAGAAAACTTCTTCCGTATTTAACAAATCCCTGATTTTCTTGGGTATTGTTGTCTGACCTTTCGATGTGATTCTGACCGTTGCCATTGGCTTTGCTCTTCTCCTTATTTTACATCTTTGCATTCATGCAATCATCGACCAGCTCGTCGATTTCCGCCACGAGCCGCGCCGCCTCGTCGCGATCAAAGCGCACAGCGCGCTCGGCGTAGCGATGGCAGTAGCGGCAGTCATCGCAGAAGGTCTCCTCGCACCGGATTTTCCGGAAGCCCTCTAAAAAATCCGAAAGCATCGCGTTGTCGATAGTGACGTTGAGTGCCAGCAGGCGCTGCCGCAACCTGAACATGCGCAGTGTCAGGCGCCGCTCTTTCGTGTCGAGCTGTAAAAGGCTTGTGCGGCTCTGCTCCTCGATACTTGGGTGAAAGCCGTTGGGATCTCCCAGCATCTCGATGGAGATGATATCAAGCAGGTTTCCGTCGTAGCGCCGGGAAGCGTAGGCCTTTGTAGCTCGCAAGAGCCATGCAGTGGAGCGCGATCGATCAATTATCTTAAACTCCTCAACTCCAAGGGCCTCGTACAGATGTAAGTCCTCTGGACGAATCCACCGGCTCGAGAGAAAGAGCTCCGGCTGCACCAGTCGCCGGCGGGTACACTGCCACAGGTAAGAATCAAGCATGGAGGGCGTTTTACTGCCGCCCTGATTCTCCTGGGAGGCGTGCCCCACGCTGCATGCGTGCTCGGCCAGGTAGTGGCAATGATAGATGCATGCTATGTTAGCGAAGAGCACGATGCCGCACGAGAGGTGTGCGCCGATGCGCTCAAGGGCCTGGAAGTCACGGTTAAACTCACTGTATGGCAGGATCAGCGGATCGACGCCAAGGGATTCCTGGTACTTCAGTCTGGGCAGATTGGTGGGCCAGCTGAGCACACTTCCCCGGATGCTCAATTCCGGGTAGTTGCGCCGAACCAGCGCCACAAGCGCCAGGTTCGAAATCGAAACGTTGTCGACCCCGAGTTCAACTAATTGCCCGACAAACCCAAGCAGGCGCTCATTGCCCTCCTGCGTCTGCTCACGATTGCCCAGGCACGGTGCATTGAGCAGGTAACTGAATGACAAGCCGCGCTTGTGGGCTTCCCGGATGTAAGCCCCGGCGGCGGCAAGGTCCACTGAAGGCAGCACGGAGCCCGCCCTGCCTCCGCCCACGAGGTCATAGGGCAGCTTTGCATAGACCGAGGTCACCTCGGGAATTTTTGCGAGCCCGTCAAGAAGTTCGATATCCCAATTGGCAGCAACGCTCAATTTCATGGCCGTTCTCCAGAAGCCCGGATCAAGCCGGCTTCATTCCCGTCACTCGCAAACCGAGTGATGTCTCGACAACCTCGCATCCGGCAAGTTCCGCCGTAGTGAGTAAAGCCCTTACATCTGCCGTGGTATAGGCAGCCTCGATTGAGGCCCGGAGAGTTTCCCGGATCACTTCGGAATTCACCCTTTGCTCGAGGAAGTTGCGTGCCGAGCGTGACAGGTCCCTGCGAAGATCGGACACGTATAATCTTCCGCCGGGCTTGAGAACCCTCCAAAGCTCAGCGAAGATCGCACAGGGATTGAGCCACTCATGCAGCGAGCGGCTGGTAAAAACCGCGTCGAAGGCATTGTCTTCAAAGGGTATGGCATCCGCGGAGCCAAGGAGGTGTTCGGCGCGACCGGTGAGGCCCAGTTCCCGCGTGTGATTCCTGGCTATCGCGACCATGTCCGGACTTATGT
>CAYNVA010000621.1:0-3389 GCA_964400575.1 uncultured Thermodesulfobacteriota bacterium
AAGAAATTTCCTGGCTGCCGTTCATCGAAAGCGGGTACAAGCTGCGGGCCCTGTCCTGCGCGCGGGCTCTGGGCCTGTGGCAGTTCATCGCCTCCACGGGCTACAAGTTCGGCCTGGAGCGCAATGAGTGGATTGATGAGCGCATGGACCCGAAAAAATCCACGAAAGCCGCCATCGCCTATCTTAAGGAACTGCACGGCATGTTCGGCGACTGGTCAACGGCCCTTGCCGCCTACAACTGCGGCGAAGGCGCGGTGCTCAGAGTCATACGGACACAGAAGGTCAATTATCTTGATAATTTCTGGGATCTCTACCGGCAGTTGCCGCAGGAGACCGCAACCTATTTTCCCCAGTTTCTGGCCGTGCTGCACATCGTGTCAAACCCCCAGAAATACGGCTTCACGCTGCCGCCCCTGGACAGGGAGCTTACCTATGAAGAGGTGGCCATCGACCGGCAGGTGCATCTGGACACCATCGCCGGCACGATCGGCGTATCGGCTGATACGATACGGGAGCTTAACCCCGACCTGCGCCATGATGTGACCCCGCCTGACCCCTATACGCTGAAAGTGCCTCATGGCAAAGCCAAAGTCCTGATGGCAAATCTGTCCGATATTCCGCTCTGGGTTCCGTCGAGCCAGACCTATGCCGTGCATAAGGTGCGCAAGGGCGACAGCGTCTCAACCCTGGCGGCAAAGTACAAGACCTCGGAAAAGGCCATCATGTCCATGAACAAAATTAAACCCGATAAGCCTCTGGTAGCAGGCACACGCGTGAAACTTCCAGCTGCCCGCAGCAGTTCCTCGCCCGATGTGCAGGAGCCGATCCACTCGAAAGTCATTAAAGACAACCTGGTCGAGTATGTTGTAAAGCAGGGCGATACGATCTGGAATATTGCCGAGCAGCACAATACCTCGGTCAAGGTTATTCAGTCCCTCAATCAGCTTTCATCAACAAGTCTCATGACGGGCCAGGTGCTGCAGATTACCGCAAGTCCCGATACGCTCAAAAAGCGCAAAACAGTTACCCACACTGTTCAGAAAGGCGACTTTCCCGGCAAAATCGCAAAAAAATACAATATGAAGCTCGATGAACTGCTCAAGCTCAACAAGCTCACCCAGAGCGCCTCGCTTATGCCCGGCCAGACCCTGTTGGTTCGGACAAAGCAGTAAATCAACGAACCGCCGGCAAACAAGACTTCTTCCCCTGCACCATGCTTAAAGTCTGCAGAATGATGCAACATTAATTTTTTTTAATTTTCCGTTCATGCCTTTGTAATACTGCCGCTTTAGTATCAATTACCCGGTAGCCGCACAGTGATTTTATTACCGAGAAGAACTGGGTCGCAATGGGCAAAATGTCATTTCTAAATCAGCCATCTCAGCCGGGGCAACAGCCGGTTTATATCAAATATAATAGATGTACATAGTGCAATGAACAAAACCCCACAAGCTTCCGAAAATTTTTTCGCGCGCATGGTCGGCCCGCTTGCGCCGCTGCTCATCTTCTACGGCCTTTGCATAGCGCTTTTCACCGCTTTCCGGGCTGGCCTGCTTGTTGCGTATTTCGACAGAATAGCAGAAGTGCCAAGCTATCTGCTCATTTTCCCCATCGGCCTGCGTATGGACACGATCGTGCTGTGCTACACCCTGATTCTGCCCACACTTGCGCTGCTTCTGCTGCCCTGGCGCTTCGTGCGGGCCGGCGCATGGGTCCTGTCGCTGTATTTCGCCATCCTTGCCGCCATATTTTGCTTCATGGAGGTTGCAACTTTTCCTTTCATGGCTGAATTCGACACGCGGCCTGACCGGCTGTTTATCGAGCACATGTTTCAAGTACGGGAAGTTTTCGGCATGATACTAAAAGGCTATGCCGCAAACCTTGCCGCGGGAATTGCCGGCATGGCGATAGTCGGCACGGCAGTATTTCTGCTGTTGCAAAGGCTTCTGCGCCGCACAGCGCCCTGCACACTTAAAAAAAGAATTCTGCTGCTGCTTATTATGGCGCCCCTGCTCTTTATCGGCCTTCGGTCTAGCATCAGCAGCCGTCCGGCATCCATCAGCACAGCGGCATTTTCTGAAAACCATTTGGCAAACCAGCTTGGCGTCAATTCGACCTACTCTGTTCTCTATGCCGCCGTTAAGCTTGAAGGCAGCACGAAAAACCCGGGAGAGCTCTACGGTAAAATGAAAAAAGACGAGGTGCTGCGGCGCATCATGGCTGCAAACGGTCTGCGGCCGCAGGACTGCAAAAATCCGCAGATACCACTGCTGCATTATCAACAGTCGGGCTTCCCGGTTCAAAAACCCATGAACCTCGTCATCATTCTTGAGGAAAGCATGGGCGCCGAACATGTCGGATGCCTCGGGGGTCTGCCCCTGACCCCCAGCATGGATAAACTCAGTGCCGAAGGCGTGCTTTTTAAAAACCTTTACTGCACAGGCACGCGCACCATCCGCGGTATCGAGGCTATCATTTCGGGCATCCTCCCAACGCCGGCGGAAAGCGTTCTGAAATCAGGCCTTACCGGGCAGAATTTTTTCACCATAGCCGAAGTCCTGAAAAACCGGGGCAGCTCGACAGCCTTTTTTTACGGCGGCAAAAGCACGTTTGACAATATGCGCGCCTGCTTTCGCAGCAACGGTTTTGACACCATTTATGATCAGGATGATTTTAAAAACCCGATCTTTACCGGCACCTGGGGCGTCTCGGATGAAGATTTGTTTGCCCGGGCCAATGAGGTATTTAAAAGCCAGGGCGACAAGCCGTTTTTCGCCCTGGTGCTCACCACATCCAATCATGATCCGTTCGAGTTTCCCGACGGCCGCATCGAGCTGTACGAACAGCCCAAGGCAACGCGGTACAATAATATAAAATATGCTGATTTCGCGGTGGGGAAATTTTTCGAGCTGGCCAAAAAGGAAGCCTATTACACCAACACGGTCTTTCTCATCATTGCCGACCACTCTACCCGCTTGCGGGGTCAGGACCTGATACCCATTGAAAAGTTTCATATCCCCGGCATCATCATCGCCCCCCATCTTGCGCCCCGCGCAATTGAAAAAATCGCCAGCCAGATCGACATGACCCCGACGCTGCTTGACATCATGGGCATCAGCACGGAGTTGCCCATAATCGGGCGGCCCCTGCTCAGCCTGCCCGAACAGGAGCCTGGCCGCGCCGTTATGCAATACGGCACGACCCGAGCTCTCATGGTTGGCAACACCGTCATCGTGCAGCAGCCTGAAGAGCAGCCACTGCAGTTCATGTACAACGACAGCGACGAACGGCTGCACCCGATGCCGCTTGATACCGAGCTTGCCCAGGATGCCCTTGCCTATGCGCTGCTGCCCGGCTACCTCAACAGCCAAGAGCAGGCCCGGCCTTCC
>CAYNVA010000622.1:0-6036 GCA_964400575.1 uncultured Thermodesulfobacteriota bacterium
GGCAAGCGGGCCGTTTGCCGAAGCAACCAGTTCCTGATTGGTGGTATTGAGTGTCTGCAGAAAGTTCAGGATGATTGACAGAAGCACATCCAGTTTGTTTTGAAAATATGAATAGATGAGTCCCGTGGAGATGCCCGCAGCCTTGGCAATGTCTGATATCGTGGCATATTGATAGCCCTTTTCAGCAAAAACCTTTGTTGCAGCTTCAAGAATGAGCGCCTGTTTGCCGTCTACCATGCAGTTTAAATTCCTTGTATGAATTATTTATTGAATATGAATTCAAATTCATTCTAGCACTCCTTTTTTTCCTGTCAAGGCAAAAGCTGAAGACAAAATCTGAAAGCTCTGGAGAAAAAAGAATCTAACACAAAAAAGAAGCCGGGCAAAAGCCCGGCTTCTTTGCCATGCATATGATGCCAGCCATTTACTGCTTGGGAGGCAGAGGCGAAGGCGAAACCGGTGGCGTCTGCTGTGGCGCCGGCGGCAGATTTGCGGGTGCTCCCTGCTGGGCAGTCGGCGGCAGTATGCGGCCTGCGATGTTGATTTCGATAATGCTGTCTTCCTTGAGGTCTGTTGTGATTATCAGGCTGCCCTTAAGGGAGTCTCCTGCAAACCCTTCTTTAAGCTGTGCATGCAGGCGGTATTGCCTGCCTGCCTCAACTGTTTCAATGCTGGTGGTGATCTCGGGTATGGTTGATTTGATCTCAAGCACCTTGAAGATTGTATCTTCAGTAGCCTTGAGCACGATGACGCGCTCGATCTGATTGCCCTTCTGGAACAGGCCGAAGTGCAGCTGATTGGGCATAACGGCTACCTCGCCGGTTACGTCGCCAATAACATCGAGCTGAATGTCCTTCATGTCCTGGTGATCGGTATGAATCGTGACCCGTTCGAAAAACCGCCCAGCCCGTATGGTCGGCATCAGTATAACCTTGATCTGACGATAGCGGTCCTCGTCGAAACCCTTGGGGCTTATTTCTACTTTTATATTCGGATTGGATGACTCGGAACCGGTGAGTTTTGTTTTGTCCTTGTCTTCGCCGGACACAGAGGCATACCGCACATGCTCCTTGCCCTTCTTCACCTGGTTGAAGTTGACTCGGTTTGGAGAAATACCGATCTTTTCCACAATCTCGGTGCTTACCGTCAGGTTGACGGTTTTCTGTTCAGGGTCGTTGGTGGTAACGGTAATGTGCTTTTCCCTCTTGCCGGTTGAGCCTGCACCCGTCTTGAAGGTTACATCGATTTTTCCTTCCCCGCCCGGGGGAATTTCTTTGGCCGAAGCCAAAGCTGCTGTGCAGCCTCAGCCAGCCTTGACGTTCTCGATAAGAAGCAGAGCCTTGCCGGTATTTTTGAAAGTGAATGAGTGCTTCAGCTCCATGTTCGCGGCTGATTTGCCGAATTCATGGGATAGTGCCGCAAACTGAATTTTTGGCTGCGGCGCTACGGGATCGGCTGCCCGGGCCTGACTGAGACAGCAACCCAGCAGTGCCACTAAAGCAATCGCCGCGGGCCATGTTTTTCGCAAAGCGTTCATGTCGGGGGAACCTCCTTCTAAGTTAAGATACTGTTTACCGTAAAGCCTTAAATAATGACGGTACTTATAGCACCACTATTTTTTTTTGCAATGCATTTATACGAACATATTATTAAGGTTTGTGCGTACCTGTTTTCTGCGTACCCTGGCGATCAGGGTATCGGGTGGGGCGCCGCAGTTTTGTTTTTTACCTGTTGCAAAAGGGGCTGTTTCGTGGCTAAATAATTTCATCTTGTAATGCTTCATTCTCAGGTAGCAAATTTATGAAAACAGCTCTGGTCATTGAGTATCTTGTGCGCTGGCTTGGCCACTACTGCGACAGCGCCGGCATGAACGGATTTGTGGTCGGTATTTCCGGCGGCATAGACTCGGCGGTAACTTCCACGCTGTGCGCGCAAACCGGCAAACAAACGATGCTGCTGAACATGCCCATCTATCAAGCCCGTGATCAGTTCGACCGGGCCGGGCAGCACACTTCCTGGCTTGAGCAGCGGTATCCTTCTGTGCGCGGCAGCACCGTTGACCTGACGCCGGTTTTTCAATCAATCGAACAGGTTTTCCCGGCCGGTATTCAGGATGGGCTCACCATGGCAAACACCCGCGCGCGGCTGCGGATGCTGACCCTGTATGCCCAGAGCTCTCATCACCGGCTGCTGGTCGTGGGAACCGGCAACAAGGTGGAGGATTTCGGTATCGGGTTTTTCACCAAGTACGGAGACGGCGGCGTTGATATTTCACCTATTGCAGACCTTATGAAAACAGAGGTCTATGCAATCGGCCGCGCCCTTGGCATTAGCCAGGACATCCTGACTTGTCCCTCCACCGACGGCCTGTGGCAGGATAACCGCACGGATGAAAGCCAGATCGGGGCCACCTATCCAGAGCTTGAGCAGGCCATGCTGTTTGACGCAGCGCCCCGGGATGAAACACTTCTCAGCGCGCGGGAGAAAGAAGTTCTTGCCATCTATAGAAAATTCAACCGTGCCAACCGCCACAAGATTGAGCCCATTGCATGCGCGAAAATACCCGCTGAGCTGCGCTGACAAAAGACGCCTGCATGCCTCTGCGGAAAATATTGTTGAAAAGCAGAAGCAAAACAGGCATAGTACACAGCACTTTATCGCGCCCGTAGTTCAATGGATAGAGCGTCGGACTTCGAATCCGAAAGTTGGGGGTTCGAATCCCTCCGGGCGCGCCAGTAAATTCAAGCACTTAGCCAAGTATCGGTTAGGTGCTTTTTTTTGCGCGGCCGCTTTTTCCCCAGCCCCCCCTTTTTAATCGTCCATGCCCTCAAAAATCAAAAAAACAGAGAATTTTTTATACCCTGCTTCGATCGTATTGGCAGATTGTAGGGCGGGTGCTAACCCGCCAATAAAAACGATGGGTTTCGCTCCGCTGCACCCATCCTACGACTGATTTGTCATCCTGAGCGCCAGCGAAGGATCTCGGGTTTCCACGCCCTCCGACTTCCGACCTCTGCCCGCCTACTTCACTAGGGTCTGTTCGTGCTGCGCCAGATACTCTCCAAGCTCCAGCAGCAGCCCGTGCATGGATGCTTTAAGTGAAGAGAAAAGCCCGGGCGCATCATGCACAGTATTGGTTGCCAGTGTTTGTTCCAGCTGATATGCTGTAGCGGCAATAGCCTGCGCGCCGATACTTTTCACCGATGATTTTATCCCATGGGCGATGCGCGCAGCAGATTGAAAATCATTGTCCTGCAGGGCCCGGTCTATTTTTTCCAGCTCTTCGGGAAATTTTTCAATCATTGCACCGCATACACCAAGCAGTATTTCCCTGTCGCCTCCCATGAGATCCAGGGCAAACGATTCATTGAAATAGTGCGCAGGCGCAGCGTGCGTGCCGTTCCGGCGTGACAGGCTTTCCGCAGCGCTTTGGGTGAGTTTTGCTATGAAGCAGAAAAGCTCTTCAGGCTTAACCGGCTTGGAAAGGTATTCATCCATTCCTGCATCAAGGCAATTTTCACGGTCGCCCTTAATGGCATGAGCGGTGAACGCGATGATGGGAATTCTTAAGATTTTGGATTTGATTCCAGCGGAATGCTGCGCCGGATTTTGGATTTTGGATTCTTGTTCCTCCTGAGCCCCGAACCCTGAACCCTTATTTTTTTCATTCTCCCATTTCCTAATTTCCCGGGTTGCCTCCAGGCCGTCCATTTCTGGCATTTGCACATCCATGAGCACGAGGTCAAACCCGTTCTGCTTTACGGCTTCAACCGCCTCGCGCCCGTTTTCCACCACAGAGACCGTGTGCCCCTGCTTTTCCAGCAGCGCTCTGATCATTTGCTGGTTGACGTAAAAATCCTCGGCAAGCAGGATGTGCAGGGGGCGCACCGGCGATTGCAGGTCAAAGCCCTGCGGCATGACGGCGTTTGCGTCGCGCTGCGTAATCTCCTCAGAGGTTGCAGGTTTCATGGCCACAGTAAAATGAAATGTGCTTCCGCTGTCGGGCATGCTTTCAACCCAGATTTTTCCTCCCATAAGCTCGACAAGCTGCCTGCTGATGGACAGGCCCAGGCCTGTGCCGCCATACCTGCGCCGATACGAGCTGTCCACTTGGGAGAAGCCTTCAAAAATTGTATCGAGCTTGTCCGGGGGTATACCGATGCCGGTGTCGGTGATGGAAATTTGGATGCAGCTTGCACCCGGTGCGGCTTGCGGGTCCCGGGCAGGGGAAGCGCCGGCAGCAGTATGTGCAGAGGCTTCAGCGGTCAGGCGCGTGTGTATGCGTATGCTGCCCCCCTCATGGGTAAACTTAATGGCATTGCCGACAAGGTTGACAAACACCTGCCGCAGACGGTGCGGGTCGCCTTTCAGGCAGCAGGGCACATCACCGTCAACGCTGCAGGACAGCGTAATGCCCTTCCGCTCAGCCTGGTAGGCAAGTATCGCCACCGTGTCGCTGATCAGCTTGTTCAGGTCAAAGGGCATTTCTTCAAGCTCAAGCTTGCCTGCTTCAATCTTCGAGAAATCAAGGATGTCGTTGATGAGGTTCAGCAGGTGGTCTGATGCGCTGCGGACAGCCTCGATATAGTCGCGCTGCTGGCGGTTGAGCGGCGTCTCCAGGGCAAGGCCGGTCATGCCGATGATAGCGTTCATGGGCGTGCGTATTTCATGACTCATGATTGCAAGGAAATCGCTTTTTGCCCTGTTTGCCCCCTCTGCTTCAGACCGGGCTTTTTGCAGCTCCATGGTCCTGGATTCAACCTGCTGCTCAAGCGTATCCTCCCGGCTCTGAATTTCAGAAAGCATTTCGTTGAAACCGTCGATGAGAACGCCGATTTCATCGACGCTTCCTTTTTCAGCGCGGATTGAATAATCCTTGTCACGTGAAATACTGCGGGCCGTCTCGGCAAGGTTCAGGATGGGGGCGGATATGACGCGCTGGAAAATCAGGGAAAGCGCCAGCGCAACGCAGAAGGTAACCGATAGTATAACAAGGCTGATGATCAGATACTGGTTCATCTGCATCCGCATTTCCTTGCGATCATACTGAATATAGACGGTGCCGTACGGCTTGCTGTTAAACATGATTTTTTTGAACAGCAGCAGGTTGCCGCTCTCAAACCAGTGCCGGTCTTCCTGCTGGAGCGGCGGCTGCAGGACGGTGGTGCTGCCGGGGCGGCGGTACTGGGCAAAGATAGCGCCTTTCGTGTCGTAAATGCAGGCATACACAACATGCTCCTTTGTGGAGAGCGCTGCAAGTGCATTTTCTGCAAATTTCGGATCATCAAACATCAAGGCTGATCTGCTGTTAAGGCCCGTTATCAGCGCCAGAGTCTCAAGATCACTTGCCATCTTTTTCTGGAAGGCAAGGTAGTCATTCACATGAAAAGCAAGGGACGCCAGCACCAGCGCCACAACCGTTGTGGTCATGATGATAAGCTGCAGTTTGCCTTTAATCGAGAGGTTTTGAAAAAAGTTCATAAGACTGTTTAATTGGGGTTTGATTGGTTCAATTAGTTTTATTTGTTGTTTTAACCAATGAAACCAATGTAACCAATAGAACCAACAAGGCTATTTATTCATTAACAATTTTAGCAACCTTGAGTATCTCCGAGCTGAGCTTAAGCCCCGCCTTTTTTGCAGCCTCGGGATTTATTTCAAAACGCAATTTGTTGTCGGCTGTAAAAAAATTAATAATGCAGCCAAGCCGGGCGCATCCGTCAGCCTCTCCAACCGTCAGGATGCTGCGGCTGGCGGTTTTGGCGACAATATCGCCCAGCGCTTTTTTGTCCTGCGTGTTGATGAAAAGGATGTGACACTCAAGGCTGCTTTGTATATCGTCGTATCTCTTGAATACCAGCTGTCTGCCCCTGATTTTTTCACTGCGGTAGGAATCAAAGGCGCTGCCTGCGGCCTTGTCGTCATAGATGCAGATTACGAGCGGGCTGCCCGCATCCTTAAATGCCTGTTCAGGCCATTCAATGAACTGAAGAAGGTTGTAGAGAAAGGCTGCCTTGAGCTGATACTCGGGCGCTG
>CAYNVA010000623.1:0-3480 GCA_964400575.1 uncultured Thermodesulfobacteriota bacterium
CTTTTCCCCTTGCCCTTCTTCTTACCTTTAATATAAGATCGTTTAGCTTCACGCATTTACCACGCCATCAATAATTCGGGGTTCTGCAAGGGGGTTTGTATGGGGGATGCAAAGCAACTGGTCCCGGTTGAACTTATCGAAAACAAAATATTCATGATCCGCGGGGTCAAGGTCATGATCGACAGGGATCTTGCGGAACTCTACGGCATCCCGACCTTTCGCTTTAATGAAGCGGTAAAACGCAACCGCAAGCGATTCCCGGATGATTTCATGTTTTAGCTGACTGCTGCAGAAGATGTGGCTTTGACATCGCAAATTGCGATATCAAAAACCGGAAGAGGTGGCCGAAGAACACGCCCATATGCATTCACGGAGCATGGTGCTGTTATGGCCGCCAACATACTGCACAGTGACCGTGCTGTGCAGATGAGTGTTTTTGTAGTACGGGCTTTCATAAAATTGCGGAATTTGCATTTTGACACTAAGGAGCTGCAGCGCGAGTTGTCAGAATTGAAACAGCAGACCAATGACCGGTTTCAAATCGTGTTTGAAACGTTGGACCATCTCCTGGCCATTGACGACAAACCGAAGCGCAAGATCGGTTTTACGGCCAAGGAAAAGCGCACGGCGTATGCGGTGAAATAAATACAAAGCGGACAGGGGAGAGTTTGTATAATTTGTCCACAACGTCCCCTTGTTTACCCCCCGGTGGCTTCAGTGGCAGACGGTAAAATTCATGCTTTAACTGATAAAAGCGGCCGTGGGGTTCTTTCCCTGCCGCTTTTATCATTACCTGATTATCAGTGCGCAAAACGCACCGAACCATCTGCTGATTATGCTTTTAGCCTCCTCGCCCCCGGCATGGGGGAGAGGATCGAGGTGAGGGGGCTTTTCACCACCCTGAAGTGCCCCCTATTGGTTTATCATGAAAAATAAACTTAAATTCGGGGGTAAAGCACTACGGATGTTTTTGCTAATACTCTCTGCGTTGTTTGTTTTTATTCTTGGCGTATTGTACCTTCAACCTAAAGTTGTACTTACGTGGTTATCAGCACAAAATCCGGATGTTTTATATTTTGTTAATACGGACATTAAAGTTGTTGCGCTGACAATAGATGACGCACCCCATGCTGCTGTTACGCCACTATTGTTAGATGTCCTGAAAAAATACTCGGCCCACGCAACTTTTTTTGTAATCGGGGGAAATATTCCGGGCAATGAAAATCTGGTTGATAGAATGCGAAGAGAAGGTCATGAAATAGGCAATCACCTTGCCAAAGATTTCCCAAGCATTTTTTTGGATAAAAAAGAATTCGAAGACCAGCTTGTCCGGGTTGATAAATTGATAAATCCTGGAAGTGCCAATAAATGGTTCCGCCCGGGTTCTGCTTTCTACACTGCGGGAATGATAAAGCTGGCAAAAAAATGCAGCTATAGATGTTGCCTGGGTTCTGTTTATCCTTTTGACATTGTTTTTCGTAAAGCTTCAATCATATCAAAATTTATTATCAGCAGGGTTTTCCCCGGAGCAATCATTCTCATTCATGACGGGAAACCGGACAGAATAAGATCAGTCGAAGTTTTAAAGACTGTATTGCCTGAATTAATCCGGGAAGGATATAAAGTGGTTACTTTATCGGAATTAATTTCTATCACAAAATGAACCTTGGAGTTGATAGGTTGGCAAAGGTAAACCGCACCCAATGATTATAATGAAGCAAATAATCGAAATATAGCGCTCGATCATCTGCGTGCTGTTGAAGACCGGCCGAAACGAAAAATCGGCTTTACGGCAAAGGAAAAGCGGGTGGCGTATGCTATGAAATAAATACAAAGCGGACAGGGGAGAGGTTGTATAATTTGTCAACAACGTTGTTTATCCCCCATCTTCATATGTCATATTATGTACGCACCTGAGACGCTTCCAAAAAAAGCACTTTGCCCCTCATTTATTGATCCGCATCCTGCAAACCGTTTATTTTTCCAGTGTGCCATGTATTTAACTCTCATCAAGCTTCACTACCAGAGGCCCCTTGATCGCCTTCATCACATATGACGCAGGAAAACCGTTTTCTAAAAGCTGTGTCATCGCGCGCATATATTTGCGGATATGAAGAAAAAAATTTTTATACCCCGCGCACAAATACTGGAGCCCCGGCTCATTGTCGCCGGTTTTCGCAAAGCGATGCTTGGGGCACCCGCCCTGGCAGGCCGCCAAAACGCCGCATTCGCGGCACTCTCTCGGCAGGGCGGTTTCCTTGGCTGTGCCGAACCCTGATCGCAACGATTTGTCAACCATTGCTGCAAGATCTCCGGTAAGGATGTTGCCGAGCTTATACTGCGGATACACGCAGTGGTCGCAAGCATAGACATCACCGTTGTGCTCGATTACAAGAGAGCGGCCGCACTGTTTTGCATGGATGCATACAGGAGAGGGGTTGCCGATCCAGGCATTGAGCGCCCATTCGAAGTTCATGACAAAAACTGTGCCCACATCATGGCGCACCCACTCGTCATATACAGCGATGAGAAATTCGCCGTAATCCTCAGGTGTGACCGACCAAGGGGTGACCTGCGTATTGTCTTCCTGTTGGTCAAGCGCAGCAGGGCAGGCAAGGCGCAGGCCGCTTTCGCTAGCTCCGGCGTCGGAGAGCCGCTCGACAACAGGCGCGAACTGTATGAACTCGATCCCCTCATCCCGAAAAAACTGGTAAACGTTCAGCGGCTGCGCTGCTGTCTCGCGGGCAACACAGGCCAGCACATTATATTCAACCTTGTGCTTCTGCAGCAGCCGCAAGCCCCGCATCACGTGATCGAAGGTTCCGTTACCGTTGCGGTCGCGGCGATAGCGGTCGTGGGTTTCCTGCGGGCCGTCAATGCTGATGCCCACCATGAAGTTGTTTTTTTTGAGGAATATGCACCATTCGTCAGTGAGCAAGGTGCCGTTGGTCTGCAGGGAATTGCTGATTGTCTTTTTTTTCTTGAAAGGCCTTTGAAGTTCGATAACTTTTTTAAAGAAATCGATACCGAGCAGGGTAGGTTCTCCGCCCTGCCAGACGAATTCAACCATTGGCGTGGGCTGTGAGGTGATGTATTTCTTAATAAAGGCTGAAAGCACGTTGTCGGACATGCGGTACTGCTCACCTGCGCTGAACAGCGCCTGCTTCTCAATATAAAAGCAGTACTCGCAGTTCAGATTGCAGGCCGGGCCTATGGGCTTGGCTACGACGTGGATGCCCTGCGCGCTACTTTGTTTCTGCTTGCGCACCTTTGTTTGTTCAGTTGTCATATAAGGATCGACTTCATTCAATCCGATGATAAAAAAACCGCCCTGATAGAACAATGTGACTGGTTCTATCAGGGCAACCTGAAAATAACCTTACTTTTTCCGTTCAATAGTCACGTACTCAATTTTTCCATTAAATTTTGATGAAGCGCCATAATCTGCAACTTTGGTACCCTCATCAATGCCAATATCCG
>CAYNVA010000624.1:0-2105 GCA_964400575.1 uncultured Thermodesulfobacteriota bacterium
CGTCTTCAAAATATTTAAAATAGTTTCCGTGCCACACTATCTGCATGGGGTCAAGCTCGTAAAAGGCCACGGTATGCTTAATCTCAAAGCTCGGATGATGCTCGCGGCTCATGGCTTTTGCACTCCTGCCAGCACTGCAAAGAGTTCGCCGCGGCCAATAGCCTGCACCATGGCTTCAATGTCGCGGTCAAGGGGGCGGTCGCACTCAAGGCGTGGTGAAACCAGGCGTATGCTTTTCACCAGAGCCTGAAGCCGTGGGCGCTTGTGCAGATTGCCCCGCAGCTGACAGGCCTGAGCAGCGGCCAGCAGATGAATGGCAAGCACACGCTCCACAAGCTCGCAGTTACGCCGGGCATCGCGGGCTGCAATGGTGCCCATGCTCACCTTGTCCTGATTATGGGATTCCGAGGAACGCGAGAATGAAGCGGCCGGCATGGTGTTTTTCAGGGCCTCTGCGGCAAGGGCTGAGGCGCTGATGGACATGGCCTTGAAGCCGTGATGAAAAAAATGCTCATCTCCGGCAACACCCACCAGATCTTCGGGCAGCCCGCGGTTGAACTGAGGATGCACCAGCAGCAGTATCTGCCGGTCGGCCATGTCGGCAACCGAGGCAAGGGCAGCTTTCAGGCCGTCCATGGCAAATGCGATATGGCCGCCGTAAAAATTGCCGCTCATGAGGTGTTCGCCGGTTGCAGGGTCAAATATCGGATTGTCGTTTGAGCTGTTGGCCTCGATCTCAACCCACTGCTCAACCCATGCCAGGGCATCACACAGCACACCGGCAATCTGCGGGGTGCAGCGCACCGAATACGGGTCCTGCAGGGCATGGGGGCCGTCATCCTCCAGCGCGCGCACATCACTTTTTGCGGCAAGCAGGTGCTCGAGGCATCGGGCCACATACGCCTGCCCGCTGAATGGTTTCGCCCGGCTGATGGCAGGATGGAAATGGCACACCTTGCCCTTGAAAGCATGAACGGTAAGGGCCGTAGCGCACAGGGCTGCATGCAGTATGGAACGGGCACGCATAACAGACATAACAGCAATGCCGGTCATGGTGGAAGTGCCATTGACCATGGCAAGGGGCTCCTTCGGATCAAAGACATACGGGGCTATGCCGGCTCTTTTGAGCGCCAGACGAGCGCTCATGCGCCTGCCCTTATAAAAAGCCTCCCGCTCACCTGCCATGCATGCAGCCACATAGGACATGGGCGTGAGGTCACCCGATGCTCCAACCGATCCCTCTCCCGGCACCACGGGCGTAACACCCTTATTGAGCATATCGGCCAGCTGCTGCAGCAGCGCCACGGATACTCCCGAATAACCCGTTGCCAGGCAGAGCATGCGGCACAGCATGGCAGCACGGGTCTCTTCAATGCCTATGGGCTCGCCCGTACCGCAGCCGTGAAACGGCAGCGGGTTTGCGGTGGTGCGCAGGGCAGCATCTTTGGGCAGCCTTTTGCCGCAGGATTTGCCGAAGCCCGTATTCACGCCGTAAACTGCATCGCCCCTTTTGAGCGCCCGCTGCAGAAAAACCTGCGAACGCGTCATGCGAGCCCGAAACAGTTTCTGTGTGCTGAGCGCTACGTGTGCGCGGCCCTGTGCAACGAGCTGAATCTGCTCGCATGACAAAAGCCCCTGCCCGACGATAACAACATTCTTTTTTGTCATATAAGAATTCCTGTTCGTAAGAGTAATCGTCATTCCGGCGGAAGCAGGAATGACGGAGCAATCGATAATTTAAACACTAAATAATCAAAACAGCAGGCCACGAATTGTTTTAGCCACAGAACTACACAGATTTTCACGGAAAGAGATTTTTACCTTCAGTGGTATTCTGTGTTTTCTGTGGCCATACATAAAAAGTATTTAATTCCGGTTTGTCCGGGTTAGGTGTTTTCCCTGCCAAACACTTTCCCCGCAAGATCGCGGCGCCGGGGAACAAAGGTGTGATCGGCTTTTTCCCGCTCCACCACTTTTTGCATGAGCTTGAACATTTTATAATTCTGCGGCTCGTCGCAATAGAACATGTCCCAGGCATAGTAGTACAGCTCCTGCAGGCGCTCAGCCGTTATGTGCCGGGGCTGAAAGACAACCCGGTCGCAGGT
>CAYNVA010000625.1:0-3914 GCA_964400575.1 uncultured Thermodesulfobacteriota bacterium
CTGGGGTTAACGCGTATCATGGAGCACCACGCGGAAATATTTGCATACAAGCTGTATCCATCAACAAGAAGTATCACCATTAATCAAGCAAGGGAGAGATGATGCGGCCAACGAGCCACAAGAGATTTTTCGGTCTGTTTCTGAGCTTCATGATTGCAGCGATTTTTTTTGCGGGCGCCGGCTGCAGGCCCGAGCCGCCCGACAATTGTACCGCCTTCGACAATGCGACAACACCTGCCCCTGCCTACGCCACAATTGAAAGCTTTATAACCATGTTCGGCAGGAATAATGACATGGTGGATATGTATTATCCCGCCGGCTTGGACAATGCAACAAAGCTGCCCATGGCGCTGCTGCTGCAGGGCGGAAGATGCGACAAGCAGTATTATTCAATGTTTGCAACCGGGGTTGCAAAGTACGGCTTCATCGTGGCTGTGCCCAATCACTACCATGCATTCAAGCTGGGCCCCATCCCCACGGACGGTCTTTTTTCCGAAGCTGCTCAGATGTATGACTATATCGATTACATGAAGGCGCAGAACGACAACAGCTCATCGCCCATCTATAATAAAGTCGATACGGAGAAACTCATGATGCTGGGGCACTCATATGGCGCAGCCTGCACCATCTACGCCCTGCAGAACAACTGTATAGCCCCCTTCTGCCCCGAGGGCGAGGCTGCTGCGTTTAAACGGCCCGAGGAGCTGAAGGCTGCGGCCCTGTGCGGCATCAACAGCAAGCCCCGCGGCAAGCCCTTTGATTACAAAATTTATCCGACGTACAACCAGGGCTTGCCGCTGGCATTTGTCAACGGCAGCCTTGACAACAATGCCACACCCTCGGTCACCAAAAAATCCTATGACAAGATTCAGGATCCGCCCAAAATGCTGGTCCTGATCAACGGTGCAAACCACTATGCCTCGCTTAATATAAATAATCCGCCGGCGCCGGGCGAGGGGCTGGGCAAGGGGCCGGGAGAAGATCCCACTGTGCCCACGCTCTCACAGGAGGTTTCCTCCGAGATTGCGGCGCGCTGGTGTGCCCTGTTCCTGCGGGCCTACGGACTGGATGATCCACTGGCCAGGCTGTATGTGGAGCAAACCGGTACATGCCTTGACGATCAGGTTGAGGTAATGATCCAAGCAGTTCAGCCGTAACCGCTTCTGCTGTTTGAATCCCTTGAGCCTTCAGCGTCGCGTGATGGAGACGGCTTTTTTTATTAAGGCGGTAAGGGTTGAAATTGAGGATTTTTAATAATATATATATAAATAAAAAGAAAACTAAAATTTTTTTCAACGCAGTTGTTCGTCAAGGGTAACACCATGGCAGTACCTAAGGTAATTTTCGACCGCCGCCTGAGCATGACTTTATCGGCAGTTTTACTTTATCTGGCGCTTATTGTGGTTATCACCTACACCCTGGGCAAAGGCATGGCTATTGCCTCTATCATTCCCGTTGTTGTCATAGCCTGGATGTATGGATTCCGGGCGGGAATATTGGCCGGGGCGCTGAGTGCACCCGTGAATATAGGTTTGTTCATGCTCATGGGGCTTGACTGGGTTGAAAAGTTCTATGTGGGCGGCGTTGGCGTTGCGGCAACACTGATAGAAATTTTTATCGGCGGCATTGTGGGCAAGCTGCACGATTACTACCGGCGCCTTCAGGAGGAGCTTGGTGTAAAAAAGGTGCTTGAAGCCGAGCTGCAGCAGCACCGCACCCGGCTGGAGGAGATGGTGCAGGCGAAAACCGTTGAGCTTGCAGCTTCAAACCAGCAGCTCCGGGCAACCCTTGAACAACTCCAGGCAAGCCAGTCTGATCTACAGCAGGCCCAGGATTTCATGGAGAGTACGTTTCACTGCGCCCTTGAGGGGCTTATCGTTGCCGACGCCCGGGGGTATGTCATCGTAGCCAACAGGTCGCTTGAAAAGATGCTTGGCTACGGGGTGGGAGAGCTCGTCGGCAGATATTTTGATGAATTTGTCTATGCCGAAGGAGACTATCATGCCCGCACGATGAAGCTTATGAAAGAGTTTGCTGAGAAGCAGTTTGTTGAAAATGCTGAAGCCATGTTCAAACGCAGGGACGGAAGCATTTTTTCCGTTGAACTCAACTGCCGTTTTTTAAAAAACGACAAAGATGAAATCATCGGTTCGGTGAACAGTGTGCGCGATATCACCATCCGCAAGCAGGCCGAGCGGGAGCTCCAGCAGTCCCGCGACTTTCTGGCGGACATTTTTCGCGCCACACCCGATATGATCGTCGTCACCGACAGTCGGGGCGATATAACAGCGGTCAATGATGCTGTGCAGCAGGTTCTTGGCTACAGCCCCGATGAACTGGTCGGCCAGAGTACGGCCCTATTGCTGCCGGAGGATGACAAATCCCGGCAGGGGGGGCTTGCTTTGATGGTGGAGTTTTTTGAAAAAGGGCGTATCGACAACAGGGAATTTCTGCTGCAGAAAAAAGACAAAACCACCTGCCTTGTGGAATGGCACTCAATTATGGAGCAAGACGAGCAGGGTAACATAACAGGGTCGATTGGCGTGATGCGGGACTGCACAGCCCGCAAAAAAATGGAGCAGCAGCTGCAGCAGGCGCAGAAGATGGAGGCCATAGGAACTCTTGCGGGCGGCATCGCCCATGATTTTAATAATATCCTGGCGGCTATAGCCGGGTTTGCCGATTTGTCGCTTCAGGCCGTTGGCGACGGGACGCTGAAAAACTATATATCCTATATTGTCAAGGCCTCAAATCGCGCCAAGGACCTGGTGCGGCAGATACTTGCCTTCAGCAGGCCGACCGAGCAGGAGCTGCGGCCCGTTCGGATTGTTCCGCTTCTTCAAGAAGCGCTTAAATTTTTGCGCGCAACCCTTCCGAGCAGTATTGACATCAGGCAGAACATAGCCTGCGACGGTGATGTCGTGTTTGCCGATCCGACACAGGTTCACCAGGTGATTATGAATCTGTGCACCAATGCGGGCCATGCCATGCGTGAGCAGGGAGGGGTTTTGACCGTGGGGCTTGATACGCTCCGGATTGACGAGAGCCTCATCAATAAAAGGTATACCGAGCTGAGCCCGGGCCAGTATGTGCGGCTGACGGTGAGCGATACGGGCCACGGCATGACCAGAGAGCTGTGTGAGCATATCTTTGAGCCTTATTTCACCACCAAGGACACGGGGGAGGGAACAGGCCTGGGGCTTGCCGTGGTGCATGGCATTGTCAAATCCCATAAGGGCATGGTTTTTGTTTCTTCTGAACCGGATAAGGGATCCACCTTTGATATTGTCCTGCCGCTTATGGCAATAGAGGATCAGCCGCCGGTGGCAGAAACACCGTTACCCCTCGGCACAGGTGAATCAGTGCTGTTTGTCGACGATGAGAAAGACCTTACCATCATGGCCCGTACACTGCTTGAGGATCTTGGCTACCGCGTGACGGTGACGACCACCCCGCAGGAAGCCCTTGACCTGATAGGCCGCAACAGCGCGGCCTTTGATCTTCTTATCACGGATAAGACCATGCCGGGCATGAATGGCTTTGAGCTTGCCGAAACGGTTTTTGCTGTGGCCCCCAAGCTTCCGGTCATCATGGTGACGGGCCTTGTACAGAAAGAGGATACTGCAAAGGCCCGGAAAACGGGCATCAAAGAATTTCTCGGCAAGCCGTTCCATGTCCAGGAGATTGCCGTTAAGATCAGATCGGCGCTTGAGGCGGTAAAATCCTCATAATGCATACTTCCCGCATACAACACTGGAAAAGATCCTGTAATAAAAAAACCCGCATGCGTTTGTAAAAAGAAAATGGCCATGGTAAAAGCTAGAGCATTTTTCTTTTTATTGTAACCACGGGCCCGTATGGTGAGCTTTTGTTTCGTTTGCCCGTGCTCTATTCTCGCAAGAGAAACCGTCAAT
>CAYNVA010000626.1:0-29628 GCA_964400575.1 uncultured Thermodesulfobacteriota bacterium
CATTGGGAAGCCGCCAGTCATTGTGGCCAAGGTAGGATTCTCTATTCAGCTTCTTAATATAATCAAGGGCATGCTGCCAAGTAACCTTGCCGTCGCCAGCCGTATCGTCGGTATCATTATCGGCATCATCCGTGCCCAGAAGGTTTGCATTCTTCGCCCACACCAGACCCGTGAGGTTATCGGAAACCGTGCCGTCAGCGCGAACGCTAAATCTAGGATCGGGCCAAGCTACACCTGCCTGAATATCACCATCATCACCAATGGCATAACTTGTCGTCTGCCCGGTGCGCGGCACCTCGGCAGGGAATGCTCCGGCAAGAGCCGGTAGCAGCAAGGCAAACATGGACAGAATGAATATCGATTTTCTGAACTTCATATAATCCCTCCCATGAAAAAGATTCCTCCTCATTCCATATTCCCCACCATCGGCGCAATCACTTCAAGCACCCTCTTGGTAAACGCTCGTAAGGCCGGGCTGCGGTCAAGGGCTGCATTGATGCTGTCGGCATTGTTGTAATAGATTTGTATTGCTTTCCGGCCCACGGTGCTGTTGGCAAGTTTGCTGTCACGGAAGTTACGTAGGTTTTCTAGCTTGGAATTGTCAGACCCCAGCGCAGTTTTTGCTGGGCATAACTTGCCGGAAACCGTTGTCGTAGTTGTTGAGGCTGCTATTGTCGTGGTGGCCGTCCCGCTGCCAATGGTTGTCGTGGTGGTCGGTTGCGTTGTCGTAGTTGTCTGCTGACAGTCAGAGTTGAAACCCTTTGTGCCACGGGCAAGACCGCTGTTTGCTAAAGGATTGCCCTGCGGAGGTGCCTGTGTATTATCCACGGTGAAAGAGGTCCCGAGGAATACTGCAACGGGAATATAATCAACCGGGGTGTCTCCGCCAGTTGCAAAAATCTCATCATCGGTTTTCTCATAGTACATATAACTGGTCGTGTAGAACACAATCCGGCGGATCTGAACCGTTTTATTGTCCGACTGCCTCTTGCCCCGGGCAATGCAAAGCCAGTATGTTTGCGGAGTTTCGCCTGCTTTAGTAGGCAGGCATGATGGATTGCTGGCATCTTCATTATTGCAGACGGTGAATGTAACATTGTCGCATTTACTGCCGTAGTTAAGGGTCCAGTCGCCTGCCCAGTCAGCACATGTCCCGACTCCGATGGTAGTGGTAGTGGTAGCGGTAGTGGTGGTGGTGGTTAATCCGCAGTTGTCGAGTTCTTCACAGGTCAGCTCTCTTACCCACTCGCCTTTTGTCAGGCCTGGAATATCCCAGTATTTGGATTCAGCCGTAAAGTTATCGCTAAGAAAATTAGCTGGAAGAATCCGCGTTTGAGGGTATTTTGAAGTATTCCACATACCTTGTCCTGAGCATTCCTGAATAAGGTACGTGCCCTTTGCAACATTGGGGAAATACTTTTTATAGTTAGCGTTATTCAGCGTAGCATTATCAGGCGCCGAGATGGTTATATCCTGCGTGCCACGTTTACCGATTGCCAAGCAGGTGTTGCTTATCGGGCCGGTTTGAGCAGCAGCGCCTTCGAAAACTTCGGTTATTTTGACTTCATAGGTGCCTTTTGCGACAGAGAGGTTTTTGTACACCGGATTGACCACGCATGTACAATTTTCTATTAAATCATTGTCGCACTGATCAAACGTCACATCATCAATACACAGTTGCTTGGCGGTTGTTGAAATGTTGTCGATGCAGGTACAATTTTCTATTAAATCATTGTCGCACGCCACAATTGTTCCATTGTCTATAACTGAAGTGTTGTCAAAACAGAATGATATTGGGGTTGTTCCGTTGTCATAGGTGAAATTCCATACAGCCTTCCAGTCCTGACATGTACCTACTTCCGCAAATGCAGGCACGGAGTAAAACAGTACGGCCAATGCCGCGACTGCTACGAGCGCTTTTTTTCTCATACCTTCTTCCTCCTAAAAACAGTTAATAAACAACTTGTATTCAATGGGTTAGCAACCATCCGGGAAGGGGCACGAACATAGCCTGCTAACACTGAGCCCCTACCCTACCCCTTGCCCCCTATTCCTTATTCCCCACCATCGGCGCGATTACTTCAAGAACCCTTCGTGTCGCTGCTCTGAGAGCTGGGCTCCGCTCAAGGGCGGCATTGATGCTGTCAGCGTTGTTGTAATAGATTTGGATTATCTTGCGACCTGCAGCGCTATTAGCAAGTTTGCTGTCACGGAAATCGCGCAGGTTTTCAAGATTCGGTTTATCTGAACCCAGCGCCTTGGAGATAGGACATTTCCTGCTTGAAACCGTTGTTGTGGTCGTAGGCTGCGTTGTTGAAGTCGTCGAACCACCTCCGGTTGAGGTGGTTGTTGATGAAATGATCGAGGTCGTAGTTGACAATACGGTCGTGGTGGTGGTTGAAATGAGCGGATTACCCACCTGTCCTGCCCGTACCGGCCATACGTAGTAGCTGCCGACCGTCTTATCGTCGAGGCCGACGCCGCCGACGTCCATGCCCATGACCCGCGCGTCGTCTGTATACTTTGCGATGGACGTAGACGACCAGTAGTAGTACGACTGCACATTTGTGAAGGGATAGTTTAGAGGCAGAGCAGGACCGTACAGTTCATAATCGGCAAGACTGCACAGCTCTCGTGTGTTGGGCAAACGCCAGTCAGTATGATTAAGATAGTTTTCACTGTTGAGCTTTGCCACATAGTCAAGGGCATGCTGCCAGGTGACCATGCCGTCATTTGCCGTGCCGTCGGTATCAAAAGCAGAATCGCGCGTTACCATGAGATTTGCATTCTTTGCCCACATAAGGCCCGTCAAATTGTCGGTGGTCGTATTGTCGCCATGATCGGTAAACTGCGGATCAGGCCAGGCAACGCCTTTCTGCAACTCTCCATCCTGCCCCGTACCCGCACAATTTATAACCGTGCCCGCACTGTCATAGCAACTTGTCTGCCCAGTCCTCGGCAGGCAAATGATCGAATGATCAAATGACCCACACTGTCCGGAACGAACTGGCCAGACATAGCCGTAGTTCGTCTTACTGCCGATGAGGACGAGGCCGCCGTCCATGCCGACGACCCACGCGTAGCCCGTATTGACTGCGTAGGACGTACACGACCAGTAGTAGAACGACTGCACATTTGTGAAGGGATAATTCAGAGGCAGAGCAGGATTGTAAGGTTCAGCATTCACAAGGCTTTCAAGCTCGTTCACATTGGGCAGCCGCCAATCACTATAGCCAAGGTAGGATTCTCTATTCAGCTTCTTTATATAATCAAGTGCATGCTGCCAGGTGACCATGCCGTCGCCGGCCGTGCCGTCAGTATCATTATCGGCATCATCCGTGCCCAGAAGGTTGGCGTTTTGGGCCCACAGCAAACCCGTGAGATTATCTGTTACCGTGCCGTCTCCCCGGTCGGTGAACCGCGGATCAGGCCATGGCACACCGGCCAGCCAGTCGCCATCCTGCCCCGTGCCCGCGCAGAGTATATAAGTGCCAGCGGTAGAGCACGTGGTCTGACCAGTGCGCTGCACCTCGGCAGGGTAGGCTCCGGCAAATGCAGGCGCCAGCAGGGCCAGTGCGGCCACGATAGCCAACAAGCTCCATGGTTTTTGATTGTTCATCGCTTCCCTTTTTCTTTGTGTTGTGTTGATATGTCGACAGACCGTTGTTTTTTTTAACGCTGCCTTGAATAAACCTTAAAATAATGTTACGTAAAAACAAATGGCATCGGGCCATAAAGCGCAATATGCTTTTATAGCCTGTGTGTCATGGCGGGGCTCGATAAGGGTATAGGTGGCACTATGGCTTATCGAGCCCTTTTAATTTTTTATTGGTGCGGAAAAAACTTGAATAAAGTCAAAAATAAAAAAAGCAGCCGCTGTGAAAACTAAAAGCTCTATGTGCCGGCCGCTCGTCTTTTTATTTGGATTTTAAATTAATGGTAGGCTGTTCCCTCTTAACACCCCCTATAGACTATCTATGTAGTTCAAAAAAATTGAAAATCAATAGAAAATTGTTAAATCCGTTCATTTTTTTATTTTAAAAGACCTGCGCACCTGCAAAAAACCAGCTTATGTTTTAGGAAATCAGGGACAACGGAGGTGTTGAAAAACCCCGCCGCGCATTCTGACATAGTGGGGTATCCTTCCACTGCCGGCCATCATTGCCGCGCACGACTCCGGTCAAGCCGGAGTGACGAAAAAAAACCCCTCCTTGATCTAAGGAGGGGCCTGCCGTGTTCACTAAATTCCAAACCGGCAGAGCCCCGCTGTCCTTTTCTATTCAGGACCGGTAACTTGCGAATAGTAAGAGGCCGTACGGCCCGAAGCTTCTATTGCCGGTTTCCCGGCTGATTTTGCCAGAAGCACAGCCTGAAGCAGCACACAAGGATCAATGCTTTTTCTCTTTGGCCGCAGGCGTGGTGGCGGTGCT
Organism: uncultured Thermodesulfobacteriota bacterium; assembly: GCA_964400575.1. Lineage (GTDB taxonomy): Bacteria > Desulfobacterota > WTBG01 > CAIYCZ01 > CAIRTM01 > CAIWCT01. The sequence goes on from CAYNVA010000626.1 coordinate 4,431, forward strand.
GAGGGATTTGAGCACTGCAAGCGTCCTGTCGCCAAGGCCTTCAGGCACTGCCAGCATGTAGCTGCCTTCAGGCAGCTCATAGGCGGTAAGTTCCGGATTGAGTTCCTTGATTATTTTGAAATCCGTGCCGATGCCCTGCGCCACATCGGTTATATGCACGGCATGTTCCAGCCGCACAGCGATCGAATCGCTTTTAATGGGTTTATACATATGCTCTTTGGGAATATCATAACCGTACCGCTGCGGATTCTGCATGATGAGCTTAATGGCCGCAATACGAAAAACGAACCGCTCGGTTTCAAGGGGCAGATTCAAACGGTAATAATCGGCGACTTTCTGTACCGCTATCTCGCGACGCAGACGGGCTTCACCGCAGTTATAGGCGGCAAGGGCAAGCGTCCAGCAGCCGAATTCCTGTCGCAGGCTCTGTAAATAAAGAAGTGCGGCACTGGTTGCCCTCTCCAGACTGTTGCGCTCGTCCACAAGCTCTTCTTTGCGAAGGCCATTGCGCACCCCCGTTTCCTCTATCATCTGCCAGGTTCCCACAGCACCTTTATTTGATTCAATGTAGGTAAGAAGCGAGCTTTCGGCAACGGCAAGATATTTCAGGTCATTCGGCAACCCGAGCTCAGCAAGATGTTTTTCAATCACCGGGAACACCCTGCCGGCGCGCTTGATCCACATACACACCTGCGCCTGATCCCAGGCCGATATCGTGAGCTCCCGGTCCAGCATCTCGCGCACGGCGGTACTGCCAAGAGGCACGTCCTCACCGCAGAGAGAAAGACTTTCCGGTAGGGCCACATCGCGATACACGGGCAGGGCTGCCTCCCGTGCCGACGCCACAGTGCCGGTAACAATAATGCCTGCAAACACTGCACACATTACAATGAGCCGTTGCAGAGAAAAAGCGCACAAAACATGCATAAAAACTCCTTTACACCTTTGTATGCGCCGGCAGCATCACGCTGAACATGACGCCGCGGCTTACATTGGGCTCAACGCTTATCGTGCCGCCATGAGCATCAACAATACGCTTGCAAATCTGCAGACCAAGGCCCGTTCCGCGCGAGAGCCCTGAGCGTGCTGCATCAACCTGGTAAAAACGGCTGAATATGTGCGGTATCTCGCTCTCCGGAATCCCGATGCCGGTATCACTCACCTGCAGCTGGACGCCACCGTCGCGGGCAACGAGCATGATCGACACCCGCCCGCCTTCAGGGGTGAACTTTATGGCATTGTCCAGCAGGTTGCTCACCAGCTGCAGTATGCGCGTTCTATCGCAGCACATCACCGCATCATCACATCGTTCACAGGCAAACTCCAGCTGCTTTTCCTGGGCCATGGGCAAAAAGAATTCATATATGTCCCGCATTACTTCGCCCATGTTGAAACTGGTCAAATCAAGGTTAACCTTCTGCATCTCGAACCGCGAGATCAGAAAAAGATCATTGACCATCCTTATGAGAAAATTGATGCGCTCCAGGCAATCGGCGATGCTGTCACGGTATTCATTGATGTCGCGCTGTTCCGCAAGCGCCACCTCCATGGTGCCCTTGAGCGCAAACAGCGGATTGCGGAGCTCATGGGACACATCGGCGGTAAACTGTTTGATCTCGCCGAAGGATTTTTCCAGGCGTTCTATCATTGAATTGATGGTCGTGGTAAGCTCCTGCACCTCGTCGCGGGCCGGCGGGACAGGCAGCCGCTCCTGCAGATTCTGCGACGTAATTCTGCTGGCCACGCGGGCGATGCCTTTGATGATCTGCCGGGGTTTGTTCGCGGCAAGCATGCCGCACAGCAGGCTCAGCACCAGCACCACGGGAAATGCGAGCAGCAGGTTTTCATAAAACCGCTGCAGCAGTTCCCTGTCCTGCCGTTTTTCCGTGGCGATCTGCACAGTCAGGTCGGGCATATCCTCCATGGAAATCCTGCGCTCAAACAGCCGGTACAGCGCGGATCTGCCGGGCATCCTCAAGGTGCTGAATTCCCGCTTGTGCTGCGACTCGGGAAATGGCATTTTTGCGACCTTTTTTGACTGATAGAGAATGTCACCAGAGGTGGACAGCACCCGGAAATCAAAAGTATAGTATTTGCGCCGCGCCACATCAGCCTCAAATACCTGACAGCCGGCGATAACACTTTTATTTTCAGCTATATCGTCAATGAGCTCATGGGTTTCATCCACCAGGATTCTATCAACCTGCTTGTCAAGGAGATGTTCAAGCCTGATATAGAAAAAAATACACAGTGCGATCGCCAGGAAAAGCAGGATGAGGGTGGAAGAAATGGTGAGCCGTACGTCAAGCCGCGAAAAAAAACTAGTCTTCATCTTTAAGAACATACCCGACGCCCTTGATGGTTTTGATGAGTTTCACTGCAGCGTCACAGTCTATCTTGCCGCGCAGGCGATTGATGTGCACATCAATGATGTTGCTTGAGGTATCAAAATCATAGCCCCAGACGCGCTCAAGGATCATGGTGCGCGTGAGAATCTGGCCCGCATTGCGCATCATGTATTCAAGCAGAGCGAACTCCTTGCCGGAAAGCTCTATCACCTGCCCTGCCCGCTCGGCAGTGCGGGATATAAGGTTGAGTGTCAGGTCTGCAAGGGTCAGCCGCGAGCTCTCAGTATCTTTTTGACCGCGCCGCAGAACAGCCCTGATGCGGGCCAGCAGCTCGGGGAAAGAAAAAGGCTTGATAAGATAGTCATCAGCGCCAAGTTCCAAACCATGAACCACATCGCTTTTCTCATCGCGAGCCGTGAGAAAAATAACAGGGGTCGCAATGCCAGCCCGGCGTGCCGCTTTTAAAAGTTCAAATCCGCTCATCTCGGGAAGCATGATATCAAGAATTATGAGATCATACACTTGAGATGTTGCCAGGAACAGTCCTTCCTCGCCGTCAAAAACAGCGTCCACGATGTACCCCACTTCGGAAAGACCTTTTTTTAAAAAACGCGATGCGCTTCGGTCATCCTCAACAAGCAGAATGCGCATAGTATGCTCCATGTTATTAAATAGTGCCTGAACGAAAAGTCATTTTTTTGCAGGTTGGGTTAAGCCCGGCAGAAACCGTTGGGTTTCGTACCTCCACCCAACCTGCGCAATTTGCACTATTTTAGCAGAGATTGCTTCACTTCGTTCGCAATAACAATTTATTTAATTTTTTACGAGAGCATCAAAATTAAGTTACACAGTACAGATTAAATAGTATTGCAGCGTATGTCCGGCTACCTGGCATAAATCAGCACAGGGCGCGCCGCAGGATCTACGGCAAGCTGCTGCCTGGCTGTTTCGGCATCAGCCTGGGCATAGGGGCCGACCAGCACCCGATGCCAGTCGACACCGTTAATGCGAACCCGCTCAACCCGCGCCCCGTAGCCTTTACCCTGAAGAGAACTTGCCATTTCCTGTGCCCGTTGCCCGCTGCTGAACGAGGCCACCTGAATATCGGCTCTGAAACAGTTTTTGTTGTCGCCGGCAGGCTCGGGTACTCGCTGGGCAAGCTCCCGGCAGGTGCGCTCTATCAAATCCTGCATGCGCTCGTCGCTCACATCCACCCCCGTGCGCACCGCCGCTGATACCAGCGATAAGGGGTGCAGCGGCACATCGCCGCTCTGCAGCCGCTTCTCCACTATAGTCTTCCAGACAGTCCTGCCGCGCCGGGTCTCAACAAACCGGATCTCCACCTGCATGGCTATCTGCGAATAAAAAACAAAAAAAAGGCGCCGCGTGCTCAGCACCCTGCCGTAGATGAGATAGTCGGCCTTGAAGCAGCTGCCCAGCTCCACCGGGGATAGTTTGCTCCACCCCTTGCCCGATAGCGCATCGATACGATCCAGCAGGGCATCGATTTCACGAAGCTCCACATCATAATATTTTTTTGGGGCAAAATGGCTGTAAAAACTTTCCCTGACCTTCGATGCAAGCTGTGGATTGTCCTCATCGCCCTCAAACGGCAGAACGACCACGCGGCGGTTCTGCCCGATATGCTGGGCAAAACTTGATGAAGCGCGGTCATCAACATCTGCAGCCCCGCGCCATGCACACGATACAATACCCGCCAAACACAGCACTGCGCCCAGAAGCATATAGGAAGTCGCTAACATCTTCCGCCCCATGCAAAGCGCACGCAGCCCGAAGCTCTACTCCTGCGATGCGCCCCTTTTTATTAAACGCACAGCCCGTTTCATTGATTTCATGCACCGGTACAGCATACCGAATACGCCGGACGGAACAGGCTTCGCCATGCCCGCGAAACGGGCCTTCATGCGGGCAAACGCATACCGGTCAAGCTGCATGGCAAGCCGCGCAACAATGCCGGGATGCCGGGGGTCTCGGGCGATGACGGCATGGGCAAAATCAATGACATGCACATCGCCATCGTCGGACACGAGCACATTTGACCGGTGCAGATCCATATTTGCAACGCCGCGGCCGTGCATGTCCTGAAGAATCCGTTCAAGCTTTTCAAAAACATTTTCCGGTACGCTGCGGCGCTTGAAAAGCCCCAGATGTCTGCCCGTCACAAAGGCCAGCTCAAGGCAGCCGTCGTGCGTTATGCCATGGCAGGCCGGTATTCCCGGTATTCCTGCAAGCCGCTTATAGGCCCGGGCCTCATTGCGAAGCGTCATGGCGCCATAGAGCCGCACGAGCCGATTTTTAACCCCGCCATAATCCTTGACGACGATCTGCCGGCCGGCCCGCATCTCAACCCTGACCCTGCCCTTGCTTTTATTGCGCGGCTGCATGCGGTCCCGTTTCACGGCGCCACAACTCCTTGCTTGAAACGACCCATAGCAGCCTTCGCAGCTTGTTTCCGCAGCAGAACAAGTCCTTTCAATAAAAGGCGTTCAGCTCCCTGACTGGCATAAACCACATCCCTTCCTGCAGGCTGCAGTTTCTGCCAGCTCGTGCCCGTCATGGCAAGAAAGCGATCACCTGAAGCAGCTAAAAATGCATCCGGACCATCATCTTCCTTGACTGTTATGATCGGACGAGCAACATAAAATGTAAAGGTATAATTTTCATACTCACAGGAAAAGTCCGGCAGGACGCCGACCCCCGCAAGCAGCAGCGCTGTGAGGGTTGTTTTGTTCATCGCACAATCAATCTGTGACATTCTATAAAGCGCGGGTTCCCGCAACGGGAAGCCTCAGCGTTTCATCGGCGCAGAAGGTGCCTGATCTTCTTCTTCGGCAGGCTGGATGGCCTTCTCGGGCTTCATGAACAGCGGACAGCAGCGCCAGTCCTGACTATAACCCCCTGTGAGCGCCTCGACTTTGGTCCGAAAGATAAGCCGGTCGTCAAAGCCAAGCTCCTTGACGTGCAGGCATGATGGACGGTGAAAAATTTTTTTGCTTTTCGAGCCCACATAATACGTTTCATCGCTCTGATCTTCAAATGCCCACAGCCCGCGCCGGTTTTTTCGCGCTTCCTGCTGGAGCGTTGAAAAAAATTCCCGATGCTGCACATTGCCATCAGGGGCCGCAACCAGGCCGTAGCCGTTTTTAATAAGTTCGGCATTCACAAACACATCTCCCGCGTAGACATACACCAGAGGCCTGCCGCCAGCATCAGCCCCCACGGCATCGGTTTGCACCCGCACTTTTTTGTTCTCGACAAGTGCATTGTTGGCGTTGCGGCATAGCTCAAAAAAAGGCTTGCCCTTGTCCGGAGCATCAACGCCGATATAGCGCACTTTGACATCCTTGTCTTTTGATCTTTTCGCCTGCAGCTTGACGACAGTGCCGCTGTAGACCTTGAGCACTGCCTGCATATCCTCGGCTGCCCCTGCCTGCGAAAAGCACAGCAGCACCGCTGCCCACAGCACGGCGCATCGCTTGTATACATGCCGCTTTTTCATGGTGTTGCTCCTTTGGCTGCAAAGTTTGAAAGCAGCACTTTGCCGTATTTTGCCGCTGTCAGATACGGCGAAAAAAGACTGCTGTGCTGCGCGTATCGCTTATCGCTGGTGAAGACGACACAGGGCTCAGTCCCCTGCAGCTTCTGCATGAGAGTGTCCTCGTCTGTGTCCATAACAACCTGGCGCCGAAGGTAAAAAGGAAGGCCGTTAAAAATTTTAACGCCCGTATACAGCTCACGGGCCTGCGTAATAACGGCTTCATTTTCCTGCAAAAACGCCTTCATCGAGCGGTTCTTCTCCACCCAGGCCGTGCCATAGGCCACGGCAGGAATAAGGCTCAACAATGTCACGAAACTCAGCGCAACAAGCGCGCTGCGTGCATGGCCCCGTGACGCCAGCCAGACAGAAGCAAGGGCGGGCACAATGAGGGTAAAAATTCCCGCCATGCCCCCGACGATCAAATCCGGCTGATTCTTTGAAAGCCAGGAAAGTCCCTTGAAAGCTCCCACTATCGAAATGGCCAAAAAGGCAAAAAGCGACACGATAAGCCCCGTATCCCGCCTGCCTGAGGTTTCGTGCAGCGTATCCATAACAACCGTGCTGAGCCATGCGGCGCCGACGCAGGAGAGCATGACAATATACTGGGCTTTCTTCGTGGCGCAGACGGTAAAAAAGAAAAAGACGAACAGGAACCAGACCTCGAGAAAATGGCGGAATCGGCTCGGTTCAAGCGTGCGGAAGCGCCGGTAAAGCGCCCAGGGCAGGAGAAATGTCCAGGGGAGCATTCCCGCAAGCACCACGAGAAAATAATAATGCAGCGGATCATAGTTGCGCCCGAACCATCCGAAAATTCTCCCGACGGTCTCCCGCTGCGAGAGTACCGTCATGGTTCCCTTATCGACAAAAAAATAAATATAGACATACCAGGGAAGCGATGCAAGCAAAACAAGGGCAAGCCCCCGGCCAAGACGCAGGCTCTTGAGTTCACGCAGATCGCGCTGCTGCCACAGGCTGAGCAAGGCAACCGCAACGGGCACGAGAATACCCACGGGCCCCTTGGTCCACGCCGCAATGACCTGAAAAAAATAGAATCCCGCGTACCACCGTTTCTTGACGCCTGACGCTGAAGAATTCCAGCCAAGATAAAAACTGAACAGCGAGGCGATCATGAAGCAGCTAAACACCATATCGGGCATAGTCAGGCGACCCGGCACAAAATACAGGGGGCTTGATCCCATAATAAGACAGGAAAGTGTGGCAGCGGTAATGCCGCAGAAGCGCTGCGTAAACAAGAAAGTTAGGAACAGCACAACCAGGGCTGCAAGCACCGAGGGCAGCCGAGCGCTGAACTCGGACACATCCAGAAACTTGTAGCTTGCGCAGATAAGCAGATAATGCAGCACCGGCTTCTGAAGCCGGAGTTCATAATTGAAATAGGGAACCATGTATGAGCCCCGCTCCATCATCTCCCGGGCGGATTCGGCGTAGCGTGGTTCATCGGGATCGACAAGGGGAAAAGCGCCGAGTTTGTACAGTAAAGCAAAACCAATTACCGCGACAAGACTTAAAAGAATAATGGTTCGTTTAATGTGGGCAGCCATTGAAAAAAACCTCGGGAGGTGGTAGGGCAAAATCATCGTTATAGATACAGTAGATAAAAAAGTTTAACAGCCCTGTGCTCAGGCGTCATGCTCTGTCTCCCGGGACACGATGGCCTGCACCTGCGGCTTTTTTTCTAATCAGTATGAGATTGCGAATGTAGACGATAAGGCCCGATCCCTGACCTATGATAAAAACGGGGTCTTCCTTTTTAATTGCATAAACAAAAAGGATCAGCCCGCCAATAAGACTTAAGTACCAGAAGACAACGGGAATCGTACTCTCTTTGTTCTTTTCCGATACGATCCACTGCACAATAAAGCGAGCGGAAAATGCGGCCTGCCCCAGAAAGCCGAACAGGACCCAGCCGTTTATAAAATCCATTTACTTCTGCTCCTCAATTGTATAGCCGAGATAGCGTTTCTTCATCCAGCATACCGCCAGCAGGTCGAGAAATGAGCGCATGATGCGGTTGCGGATATTGTATTTGGGCGTGCCGAACTTGCGGGAGCGATGATTAACTTTCACCTCCGCGACCCTGCCGCCCTCGAATTTCACCAGCGTGGGGAAAAACCGGTGCATGCCGGTAAAAAGTTTGAGCCGCTGGGCATATTCGCGCCGGAACACCTTGAGCGAACAGCCCACATCCTGAATATCCTCACCGCTAAGTTTATTGCGAATGCCATTGGCAATGCGCGATGAAACCCTGCGCACGAAATTGTCGTTGCGCTTGTGACGCCAGCCGCAGACAAGGTCATACTGCCCGATAAGCGGAAGCATGGCGGCTATGTCATGAGGGTCGTTCTGCAAATCGGCATCCATGGTTATGACGACATCTCCGCGGGCCGCTTTGAACCCCGCATCAAAGGCGGACGTCTGCCCGCTGTTCTTTTTGAAACGGATTATCCTTATGCATGCATGCTGCTGCCGCAGCTCGTCAAGCTTCTGCGGGCTTGCATCCGTGGATCCGTCGTCGACAAAAATGATCTCATGGGGCCGGTTGATCTCGGCCAGCACCTCCATCAGTTCACGGGTGAGGGGATCCAGATTGTCCTGTTCATTATAAACCGGCACAATAATGGAAATATAGGGAACAGCGCTCATAATATTCCTTTATACCGCAGCAGCATCCCTGCCAAAACGCCCAGCACGATCAGCAGAAAATACTGCTCCCTGTTTTCATTCCAGAAAAGCTTAAAACTCCAAGGCCTGCGTGCCGAGTGCGGGTACGGTGTCAGCCGCGGAATGAGGCTGTGCACCTGCGCGGCATACCGGGTGTACTCTTGGCCAAAAATGTCCTCAAGCCATGCCATTTCCTTCTTGTATTTTCTGGGCATGTAACTCCAGAAGAAAATGCCCAGCCCCGCCACCAGCAGCGCAAAGCACCAGGGGCCGCCCATGATGCAAAAACCGATCAGCAGAAACAGTCTGCCGAAATACAGCGGGTCGCGCACATACGCGTAGGGGCCTGATGTTGCAAGCTCTTTTTTCCGTATGAGATGTCCGGCGGCCCAGAATCGAGCGGCCTCGCCGATGACGACAAAAACAAATCCGGCCATAATGGTGAAAGGGGTTGGCCGGGCCAGAAAAACAGCGAGCAAAATGCCGGCAATGAGTCCCAGCGTTTTTAAATATCGTGTTTTCATAGACATACTCCCTTCCGATAGGCCGCTTTTTGCGCAGACATTCTATATTGTTGATTCCACTTCTGATTATTCCGCCCTGCAGTGCAGACGGCTTTTATCGCCATCTGTGCTCTGGAAGGTAAGCCTCTGATACTTTACAATTTTTCACTCGATACGACACACGTGCTGTGAAAAAATCTAGCAGCACGGGCATCTTCAATGCAAAAACACAAGAGGAACTAATTATATATAAAAAACCCGTGAAGTAAACATGAAACCTGTATTAAATTTTTTTAATATGCGGGCCAGCATGCAGCGGCTATGCGCAAAAAGCCTGTTGCTGGAAACAGGCTTGCAGAAAGACCAAATGTTGGTTTGTCAGTGGGCGATAATCCTGTTGACCTGTTGCTGAAAATGGTCGATGAGAGCATCATCAAAAGGTTTCAGGCTTTGCAGCGCGGGGTCCAGGACCGAGGCGGGGTTAAAGTTCTGGATGCGCAGCCTTGAAGCGCCGTTGAGATAACTGGCCACCTGCAGAATCTCCTCCCGTCCATGATAGGAGGGCACCACAGTCAGGCGGAACTCATGCTCAACCGGGCTGTTCATCAACAGACTGATGCTCGCCTTGACCGATTCAAGCACGTGTGCAGACTGCGTGATAGTGCAATAGCTGCTCTCATCAAGGGCGGCTTTTACGTCCATGGCAACATAGTCAACAAGGGCATCATCTATCAGGCGCTTGAGCAGTTCGGGATTGCTGCCATTGGTGTCGAGCTTGGTGAGGAAACCCTGGGCCTTTAAATAGGCAAGGACCTCGGGAAGCTGCGGCTGCAGTGTTGCCTCGCCGCCGGACAGGCATACCCCGTCGATCCAGGCCCGCTCGCGCCACAGATAGGCCATGATATGGCTGAACTGTATATCCTCAAGCGTATCGGGCCTGGTCACCAGCGGCCCGTTGTGGCAGTACCGGCACCGGAAATTGCAGCGCGGGAAAAAAATGACCGAGCAGAGCTTTCCCGGCCAGTCCACAAACGATGTTTCTATAAAACCCTTTATTGAAAGGCTTGCAAGTGCTTCCATGTAACCCCTGCCGGCTTAGTTACCGGTAAGCATTTCCCGCAGTGTCTGCACCGGCGGCACCTCGCCCCTGAAGTCGCCGATGATTGCTTCATGCTGATCTTCGATAATGACGGTGGGCGTTGCCTGCACGCTGTAGTATGCTCCTTCTGCAAGCCCGTCCGTGGTCCCCACATCAAATTGCGTAACGCTGAATCCTTCATCTTTCAGGGCTGAGCCCGCCTGTTTGGCCTGCGGGCACCGGGAGCAGCCGGCCTTTATGAAAATCTTAACTGTTCGCATGCTGAGATTCATTCAATTCCCGAAAAAGCCCTTGTTCCTGTTGCGCTCCCGCAATTCGCCGATCTTGCCCTTGTTCCAGCTGGAAATCTTGGTGAAGTAGCCAGTAATGCGGGTTATGCCATCCACTTTATCAGACCCGCAATGCGGACAGGTCGGCTGAAGGCCGCGAACGGTTCTGCCGCAGGCAAGGCAGTTGGTAAACTCCGGCGAAAAGGCTATCTGGTCATTCTGCGTTTCGCGGAAAACCTTGATAACAAAGTTTGACAGCGACTCCTTGGCCGGCTTTGACTCGCCAAGCCAGATATGGGTGATGGAGCCGGCCTCGATGAGGGGATGGAAAAGCCCTTCGATGCGCACACGCTCTATTGGGTTTTCGCTTGACCCGACAGGCAGGCAGGTAGAGTTGGTATAGTAAATATGGCCTGTTGCGACGTCGCCGCGCACGAAGTTCTGTGCATGATCCCGGTAGTCGCGCAGGTCGAGCTTGGCAAAGCGGTAGGCCGTGCTCTCGGCAGGCGTCTGCTCGAGCACAAAATGCATGTCATACATCTCGCTGTACTTTTTGCACAACAGGCTCATCTCGGAGATAACCTTGAGGCCGAATTTGATGGCCCGCTTTGATTCCTGCAAGCCCTCGCCCGTATGAATTTTTACAAGCTCGTTCAGGCCGACCATGCCGATCAGGTAGGACGCCCGGTGCATGCGCAGGTACGGCGATCCGTCGGTCGCCATGGTCAGGAGTGCAAGGGGCCCGGTGTCGCCAAGGGCGAGCAGGCTTTCGATAAAATATTTCTTCTGCAGATGGGCCTTCACAGCAAGCTCCATCATGGCGCGCAGGCTGTTAAAAAGGGCCGTATCATTGCCCTTGCTGCGGTACCCGAGGCGCGGCAGATTGACAGTCACATTCTGCATCGCGCTGAAGCGCATCTTCCAGGGGGACTTGGCGTCCTCGATATCGCTTGCATTGAGCTTGAAGCTCAAACGGCAGCACTCTGATATTTTTGCAGTCTCGCCGCGGTCGAAAACAAAATAGGTTGTGCCTTTTTCGCTTGCCACATCGCAGATATGATGCAGGAAGTCCTGCCATCCTTCGGTGCGGAAAAGCTTTTCAGTAATATGCACCAGGGGCTTCGGGAAGAAAAAAGGCCGGCCCGTACCATCGCCTTCCTTGTACACGTCAAACAGCGCCCAGACAAACCGCTGCGCCTCTTTTTCATATTCGCCATAGGTCTTACCCGTAAACTCACCGCCAGGCCCTATGGCCGGCACATGCTCAAAATGTTTGGGCACTTCCCAGTACAGGTTAATGTCGGTAAATATAGCCTGCCCGCCCCGCGCCACGGCCTGCTGGGAGAATTCGTAGATAAGCATCTGCGCAAGCTGTTTGACCTCGCGGTCGCTGCGGCCTTCAAGATACGGGGCGAAAAAAAGATTCACGGCGTCCCAGCCGATGGCCCCGGCAAAATGGCTCTGAAGTGCTGCGGCAAACTTCACCATATGGGCCAGCAGCACTTCGGGCTGCCGCGCAGGCTTGGCGATGGAAAGAGAATTAGGAAGGCTCAGGCCGAAACGCTTGATATACTCAAGGGACTGGCCCGAGCAGTATGGCCGGTCGATAAAGCCGAGGTCGTGCAGGTGAATATCGCCGCGCATATGCGCATCGCCCACATCAGAGGTGAAAACCTTCAGCAGGGCATATTCCTTTTTAATTCCTTCGGCAAGGGTCAGATTGGTGGCTTCGGGGCCGTGAGGGACATTGGCGTTTTCCTTGTTGGGGTGCAGGATCATCTGATCCACATCATAGAGCGGCACACCCAGGCGTGTATGTTTTTTGCGGGCATCTTCAAGGCCGCACTCGATAAGCTTTGCATCAACCAGTTCGCGGATCAGGGGGGCGGTGACGAATTTGATGCCGGCCTTGACGATGATTTCCTCAACTTCAATACTGATCCGGTCTGCCACATCACTGGGAACATCGGCCTCGCGAACCATGGCATCAACAATTTTCTGCCGATCCCAGCCTGTAAGGTTCTCGCTTGAAGTCCTGACAAACAGAGCTAGATCCGTGGTTTCATGCAAAACCGCGTTAGCTTGGCGCTCTTTTAGCTCAACCAGAGACCCCATAAGCTCTCCCCCTTTATAGTATCGGTCATTTTGTATGGAGCGTTATATAAACCACAAGATATGGGGCTGTCAAGGTGATTTATTTAATATTTTTAAGTACTTTGCTGCCACAAAAAAAATTTTTTGTTTTTACTAAGATTTTACAATTACTTAGAAACCCTAACCAAAAACATTCCTTGAAGAAAAAATTTGCCGTTCCTGGCATAACACGGCAAAATTTTGAAACTATTTACAACTCAGATTGTTTTTAAGCTTTAAAATCAATAGAAATATACAGCAAACCACGTAAAACCCTTGAAAAACAAGGCTGCAAGAAGCCACCCTTAAAAAAAATCATGCCTGAGAGTCGGCAATTATAAAAAAATATAATTTTTTCAAATAGTTACATGTACTGCAGGAAATGGTGTTTCGGAGTGGTATGAAAAAGCAAGCCACAGTGTCAGTATAGAGGCATGCACATTATATATTCCCGGCACGCTGGGTGCCGGGAACAACAGGAAAGTTGATACGCTGCATAGATAGAATAAATAAGCGCCCCGAAAATACGGGAACGCTGTTGCTACCGGTTTTCTTATCCTGCTTGCGCATATTAAAATGTACATCAGCTGGAGGCAATGATAACCTTGCATGCCAGTGCAGAAACGTGCAGGCCATGTGTCACAACAGGGCTATCACCGGCAGGGAGTCTTCTTGGAAACAAAGAAAAAATTTTATGCTGTGGCGCGAGGCCGCAATAAAGGCATATTTACGGCGTGGTTCGGACCCGGCGGCGCTGAAGCGCAGATAAAGGAATTTCCCGGCGCCCGGTACAAGGGGTTCCCCACTATTGAAGAAGCACGCCAGTGGCTGACGGAGATGGCTGCCGGGGCACTGTCTGTCGGAAAATCAAAAACCGAAAAAAAAAGCCGCACCGCTGCAAAGGCTGCCCATGCGCCAGCGCCCGCAGCCGGACAAATAATTATTTACACCGATGGCGGCTGCAGCTTTAACCCGGGGCCTGGCGGCTACGGCGCAGTAATTCTTGATGGCGATGCCAGGCGGGAACTTTCAGGCGGCTTTCGCCTCACTACCAATAACCGCATGGAACTCAGCGGCTGCATCCAGGGGCTGGGAGCGCTGCCCGCCCCTTCATCGGTTACCCTGATCTCGGATTCAAAGTATGTGGTGGACGGCGCAACAAAGGGGTGGGCAAAGAAGTGGCGCAAGAACGGCTGGATGCGCACGGCTACAGAGGCAGCCGAAAACTATGACCTGTGGGACCAGCTGCTTGATTTGTGTGAAAAGCACCGTGTTGAATTTGTGTGGGTGAAGGGGCATGCGGGCAACACGGAAAATGAATGCTGCGACCGGCTCGCAACCACCGCAGCTGCCGGCAAAAACCTGCCTGCCGACACAGCCTATGAAAAGAAAAAAACCAGGATTAAGCAGTAATGCTGAGCCTGCGGACACCATCCCTGACCTATCTGATATGCCAATGCCCTGTGCATGGAAGCATCCAGTAACTACTCAGGTAGCCAGGGTTCAGGATTCAAAATTGTTCATTGTTCATCGTTCATCGTTGATGGTTAATTGTTTATGGTTTTTATACGAACAACGAACAACAATCAACGACAAACAAGTTTTACCTACGCTACCCGGGCAGTTACAGCATACACAGACAAAGCCAGTCTGCTGCAGAGCCCGTCACGGAGCAGCTGACGATTTTTTTCGGGATGCGCCCTGCCTGCAATCCACAGCAGCAGTACCCGTTTTATCGTGCAGCAGGGCAATCATCGCGCCTGCCGCCAGTGATGCAACCGCACAAACATTGAACGCCACCAGATAATTCCGGTAATAATCAATCGCAAAACCCAGGCCAAAGGCAAAGACCATCATGCCGCCGTTGAAAACAGCTGAAAACAGCGCATTGGCCCTGCCCCGCTCCTGCTGCGGCGCAAGATTGACGACATGGGCATTGAGCACCGGGTACAGTACGCCATGCGTGATGCCGTAGAGAATTCCCACCGTCACGAGCCACGCAACAGTCCCGTGGAAGTTCAAAAGCATATTCATCACCGCTCCGACAAAAAAGACCGCCGCAACCAGCCGTTTCGTCTGTGCCGTTGCAATGCGCTTCATGAAAAAAAGCCTGATACCTATCAGCACGGCAGTACAGGTCACGAAAAACCATGAATAGTTGAGGGCCGTATCGGTTCTGATGAAGTTGGGCAGAAAGGTAATAATAATGCCGAAGCCGCCGCCGAAAATAAATGTCGCCAGAATATAGGCTGCAAATGCCGGCTGCCTGAAAAGCAGCCCCATGCCGGTCCCGGTTTCTGTATCGCCTGATTGCCCCTGGCTGAGCCGCGGCATGCGGAAGGTAAGCACGAGGCTTGCGGCAACAAAGGCGCATGACAGCAGGAACAGCACCTGGTGCGGGCAGCCCCGGCTGAGAAGCAGCTCGCCCACAGCCGGGCTCACGGCATTGGTGATGGCCCCGGTGATGCCGTAGATGCCGATGGCTTCTGTTGCATCCTCCGGGGCTACGCTCTCAAACACGATGGTGGTGCCCATAATCATGGCAACCGAAAACCCGATGCCGTGCAGCACCCTGATAAACGGTATATACCAGGCAAGCGAGTCGATAAAAAGGTATGCGCCGTAGGTGCACAAAAGCAGCACATACCCCTGGCGAAGCATGCGCACCCGGTCATGCCCCCTGATGAGAGAGCCCAGGGCAAAGGCTGCTATGATGAGAAAAATTTTGTCGATATTATTGATGAGGCCGATATAGGTTTCCGATGCGCCCAGATTTTTGAGATAGACCGGCAGCAGGATGAAAAATGAGTTCCCGAGGAAAAAGCACAGGTTGGCAAGCGAAACGACGTAGAATATGGGCGCATATTTTTTCATCAGCATCACGCTACAGCTGCATACCGCTCAGGCTCAGCATCAGGCAGATCACCGGCCCGCCGGTTCCAGTTCCGATGTACAGTGAGGACACCGGGTTGCTTTGACCGAAATACTGGAGCAGCACCTGGGGCAATCCTTTGTCGTCGGGGCGCCTTCCTGCTTCATGAGCGCAACTGCCTTATTGACTGCCTTAATCAGCATGAAAATTGCAAAAGCCACGATCACGAAATCAACAACGGTTTGCATGAAGGCGCCGTATTTAAGTGCCGCCGCTTTGTCGCTTGCGCCCAGCTTGAGCACCAGGTCGGCAAAATTCATGCCCCCCAGCAGCATGCCGATCGGGGGCATAATAACATCGTTGACCAGCGAGGTTACGATTTTGCCGAATGCTCCGCCGATGATGATTCCCACGGCCATGTCAATGAGATTTCCGCGAAGGGCGAATGTTTTAAAATCTTTCAGTATCTCCATGTGTGCCTCCTTCAGAAAAAATTGTTAAAAAAATCACAGGTCCTTCAGGCACGCGTTGTCCGGCGACCCTTCAACCAGGCTTTTAAAAGAAACAAGCCGCCGTTGCAGATCATCAAGCTCCGGGCTTGCGGCCATATGAACCGATGAAATACCGTGCCCGTCAAATGCCTCTGTCACAGCTGCAAGGGTCAGATCGGCCGTGCTTTTTGCGGGCCGGTAAAAGACCGCGTCGCCATCGCTGCCCTGCGTGCGGGCAAGCATGCCGCAGGCGACAAGATCGTCAAGCAGCCCCTGCAGGAGGCGCCGTGGAACCTCAAGCCTGCCTGCCAGGCCGTCAGCTGTGGGCGGGAGCAGGCCGCACTCAAAATTTTTGACTATTACCTGTACCACCCGCAGGGCCAGCATTCTTTTGACTGCACAACTCACTGCCCATTGATCGGTATCGTAGTCATAAATATGAACAGACTGACAGGCCCAGGAAATCGCAGCCCCCAGCAGCACGATGGTCCAGCTCATCTGGAGCCATACCAGGAACAGTGGCAGCGCGGCAAAACCGCCGTACACGGCATTGTAGCCTGCTATGCCTATCTGGAATTTTATATAGACCCACTGCATAATCTGGTAGGCAGTGCCGGCTATGATGCCCGCAATCACTCCCGGCACCAGCCTGACCCGCGTATTGGGCATGAAAACATACAGAAAGCTGAACAGCGCCCATATGAAGCAGTACGGAAGAAGCCCCAGGCCTGCCGCAATGAGCGGGCCTGCGCTTTCAAGCAGGGCCAGTTTTTTCGCGATAAGCTGCGCTTCGGCGGCCAGGGTCACGGTGAGGCTGCCGGCCATGATGACCAACAGGGGGCAAACAAGCATGGCCGACAGGTAGTCTGAAAATTTGCGGTTCAGGGAACGGGCCCTGCCCACACCCCAGATCGAATTAAACGCATCCTCAATGTTGCCCAGCATCTTGACCACTGTCCAGAGCAGGACCGCAACACCGATGCCCGCAACAACCCCGCCCCGCGTATTTTCAATCATGGCGTGGGCAAATTCGATGATGCGCCGCACAGCCTCCTGCTGGCCCTGGAGATTGTCAAGCAGCTGCCGCTCCAGCAGCGCCTCAACACCGAATCCCTTTGCAATCCCGAAGATCAGGGCTGCCACCGGAACGATCGACAGGAGGGTAAAATAGGTAAGCGCGGAGGCTTTCTGCTGGCACTGCGTCCGCATGAACACACGCGCCGACAGCACGGCAGCCCGCACAGCCCGAAGCCACAGGGCCCGTGCCCCATGGAGGTCTTTGAGCGCCATGTTCCAGATATCTGCGGAAAAATAAGCACTGATCTTTTTTATCATAGCAGAGCCCTCTCTTGTATCAATTGACACTCCTGCCTTCAGCGGCTGTGCGCTCATGAAAGACGGCCATGCGCATCAAAGCTTTATGTCCTGCGGCGCTATTATGGCTCTCGTTGCATACTCGTGAGATACTGCAAGGCGAGGGGTGCGTGATGTTGCATACCATATAGTACAAAACATCCCGCAATTAAATATAAAAAATAGAGCGCTTAACTCTTTGTCCGCCCGATTTGCCAATCACCGATCATAGGTCTACACAGAGGGGTAACGTTATTGATTTATTTCTGGACGTCCCCTAGTGGGCCTTCACATTTGAAATTGTGGGTTGCCAGACCACCCCTAGCCCCTCCTTGTTAAGGAGGGGGACAAACAAGTGCCTCCCCTTAGCAAGGGGAGGTCAGGAGGGGTCTAACGCTACAATCAAATGTGAAGGCCCACTAGCCCGATTCCCCATAAAATACAGGCCGGCGCCACCTCCACCTCTGGGTTAAACACGGCGGCGGAACGGATTGCCTGAACGAGCTTTTAAATTATTGCGGTGTGAGACCATATATCTTTCTGAGAGCGCCGAGAACCTCTTCCAAAGTCGTGTTTCGCAACTCTAACGCTTGCAGATTAAGAGATGAGTCTTGCGCCATTGCATCAAGAAACTTCCGCAAATCAGGTCCTATTGATCCTGGCAAAGCGACAGAATCATCCGATGTGATAATCCGAAAAAGTTTGAACACATCATTTCTATGCTTTCGAATATCTTTTTCGTCTATGTGTTCACCCGTGCTGCGCCGGCCTGTCAGGTCAAGCCAGGCCCTGGCCTTCAGCGGTATCAAATACTGCGGCGCGACAACAGACAAACCGGCAATTTCCCGCTTGCCTTCATGAATGAAGCGATAGTAGTCATCATCCAGCAGTATGGCCGACAAGCTCTCAACGTGTTCATCAACCGGAATCGGGGTCAGATGGCTACCCGCACTGAGGGACAGTGCATCCGGAGTCCGCGAAAAAAGTTCGAGCATCACGGGATAGGATGCATCTTCAGGATCATCAAACCGATAAAAAAGCTTCCTGCCGGTACTCTTCTGCTGATTTTTATATCCACCTTTTATAATAAAATCCCAAAAGTGCTGCACAAAATCAGTATGAAGAGCCTCCACGCATAAAACAATATCAAGGTCTTTTGTCGCACGGAAATCAAGCCCCGATTCTTCCATAACCGTCGTGCATGCCGCACCGCCAATCAGCACATATTGATTAGTAAAATCTTTAAAATACTCTTTAAAAAGATCAAGCCCTCTTACCATGCCATAGCTCCCAGCATCTCTTCCCGTGCTGCTTCCACGCGTTCATCGGTGTTTTCCTGCAAACTCAGATATAAAGATAAACGATCTGCTACATTATTATCAGCAAACCGGCGCGGAGAATAATTCCAAACCTCTATCTCATATGCTCCAGCTTCCGGCCCGGGCAGTTCAAGAAAATCACCGGGTTGTTTTGCCTTTTTCCAATCCTCTTGGCTTATCGCATATACCGTCATTTGAGGCGCCGCCAGCATGGAGTAGTGCGCAAGAGCAGTAAGACCTGCCTGAACGCCCTGCCAATTGTCCCGGGGCTTTTCAATCCATATTCGCTTTTTCACGGGGGTTCTTAAAAACTCACGCGCTTTTTCCCACAGGTTTTTCCCTTTTTCAGTAAAACGCAATATCCGCTCCCTGCCCTCCATGCCCACCTCACCCAGTCCGGCCAACGCAAGTTCATTAAAAGCCCTCGTCAAGGTCATGGTTGTATAACCTAAATGGCTGGCCAACCCCGTTGGCGTGTATACTTGATCTTTTCCACGAAGAAGCCCGTACAATACCACTGCCTGGGTTGACGGGCTGAGCTTCATGCTTTTGCTGCGAATTTTTTTAAAATGCTCCCGAAAATCCATACCGAGCATTGGCAAATACAACTGATTGCCAGGCACTATAAATGGCACCCTCTGCTCTATCAGTCGCTTGCGGTTATAGGCGGAAACCGTCGGAGCGATATAGATTACTTCTCCATCCCACTTCTCTTGAAGCAGCATCAGGTGCTTGCGTATGTTGGCAGGAGTCTGATCTGTCTGGCCCCGCTCCACCATGAGCAGGCACTGGGTATTCAGTAAATTGACCTGAAAAAAAGAATAAAGGTCCCGCAGAAAAAAAGGCGCCCGGCCTGCCCCTTCCCATTTTATGGGCATAGTCGAGATGCTCATTGTTTCTTGAAGATACCGCTCCAGTCTTTTTAAAATATTTTCCATAGTATTTTCAAATAATTAACATTTATTACGCACATTAACATAATAACTGTTATCGTGCAAAAAGAATGTTACTTTAATTTTTTTTGCGATTTTCTTTCGATAGCAAGACTCAAGGGATGGTCAAAAAGCAATCATGCAGGCAGTTGATGCTTTGAATCAGCGCTATGGGCGCAACACGGTGCAATTTGCATCATCGGGGATTAACAAAAGCTTGAAAATGCTGCAGTCGTATAAGTTCCATGCTTTACCTCACGCTGGGGTGCGCTGCCGGCGGTGAAGGCTTGAACCGGACAGGCGGCGCAGGACTGATTTTGATATATATGCTATATGATATGAAGATGGCGCCCCTTGGCCTTCTTCAAGTCATTCAACAACGTAATCCCTCCGGCGATCATATAAGTCAAACGTAGACCCCCTAATTTCCTCGGCAGAGACAGGCCGGATCTCCGCCGTGGCGGATTTCCGGCAATATCAGTGGTAAACAAAAGCAAGCTGCCTCTGGATTTCCTGCCTGAAATGTCAAGATAAAGATTTGACCCCAAGCCCTCTTCCACTATAAAACGCTTCAAAAAAGAATAGTGGAAAGAGCCCTCCAGGCAAAGGGCATTGTTGTCCCCTTTCAACCAAAAGGCCTATGGGGCGGGGAAAACAGGCAGGAATACATCAGCCGTCCAGAGACTTTTTGTGCTTCTTCAGCAGCCGGTAAAGATTTGCCCGGGAGATGCCCGCAAGACGGATCGCCTCGCCTGCTTTGTTGCCCGACCTTTTTATAACCTCATCGAGATAGGCTGATTCGGCAACAGCACTTGCCGCAGTGCGGAATTCTTTGTATGCCGGAAAGCCGTCAAAGCCGCTGATCTGCTTAACCTCAAACCGCATTTCGTCCGCCCCAGCCTGCTGCCTGTTCGAGGTTGTTTTTTTGTAAAAGTCAATGCGAACTGTCTGCGGCAGATGATGCGGGTAGAGGACCTGCTCACTGGTCGCCTCTGCAATGGCGGTCTGCAGCACGTTTATCAGCTCGCGGACATTGCCGGGCCAGTCATACTGCATCATGCAGTCCATGAAATCCTTTGAGACTCCTTTTGTGCCGGCTCCCGAATCCTCGCAAATCTTATAGACAAAATGGTTTATCAGCAGCTTTATGTCATCGCGCCTGTCCCGCAGCGGCGGCAGGTGCACCTGAAATGCCGCAAGGCGGAAATAGAGATCCTGGCGGAAGGTCCCCTCCTGCACCATGCTTTTTATATCCCTGTTTGTCGATGCAATGACGCGAAAGCTGCAGGCCACCTCTTTCTTTGCACCCAGGGGGCGAAATGATTTTTCCTGCAGCACCCGCAGGAACGATTTCTGCACCGCGGCGGGAAGATCACCGATTTCATCAATATGCAGCGTGCCGCCCTCTACCTGCGCAATGAGCCCCTCGCGCTCCTGGTCGGCGCCTGTGAAAGCACCTTTCATATGGCCGAACAGAAGACTTTCGGCAAGAGTGGAGGGGATGTTGGTGCAGTCGATGGTAATAAACGGTTTGTTTGCCCTGCCGCTGTTCTGATGGATAACCCGGGCAAACAGCTCTTTGCCCGTGCCTGTTTCGCCGGTGATCATGACACTGCCGTCGCTTTCCGTTGCCTTGGCGGCAAGGGCAAGGCTCTCAAGCAGCTTCGGGCTGTTGCCGATGATATAATCCCGCTGCAAAATCTTGCGCTCTGCAAACTGCATCTTTTGCCGGCGGTATTCAAGAGCACGGTTCACCAGCAGGCTGATGGTGTCAAATGATGGCGGCTTTTCAAGAAAATACCAGGCGCCGTTCTGCATGGCCATGGCTGCGCCATCCGGGTCGCCCTGCCCTGTTATGATAATGATCTCAGGCTGCGAAGCTGTTTCTCTGAACCCCGTAATGCCGTCAAGTCCGCTGGCATCAGGCAACACTCTGTCGAGAAACACTATGTCATAGCTGTTTTTTCCGGCTTTTGTCAGGCCGTCTTTCAGCGTTCCTGAGATGTCACACTCCGGGCCGATCCGCTTGACATACAGCGACAGCTGCGTGCAGAACACCTCGTCATCATCAACAATTAAAATTCGGGACATGGGGATGCCTTCCTGTAGTCAACGGCCACACGCATAGCGGGTGGATTCATTTTGCCCTGAAAGGGCGAAATCGAAAACTCGGAGAGTTTTCAGTTGCCTTCTTCAGGAACCATCGCCGCAGGCGGCGGTTTTCTGAAGACAATAATTTCTAATAAACGGCCATATCATAAGCGCTTTTCTGCATTTTGTCTAATATTATGCGACAATAGTCTTTTTTCGCAATTTCCAATAAAACAAAGTAAAGTTAAGATCTTGCACTTTTTTTGTATTTTCTACTGTCTTAAAAAGTTAGACTTTTTATTTTCCTTAAGTCGCCCATTTTTCCTGTCATGTATCCTAGCTATCTGTAAATACTTCATTATTTTATTTTTAAGCGACTTGGCATCCATCTTGAAATACCAAGATTATAAAAACACAGGCTGCCGACTTCCGGGAAAGGGGGGATGAAAAAACAACAAGGCAGCAAAAAAAAATCAGGGTATCTGGAATTTAAAAAAACAAAAACTTCTATGAAAGGAAAAAACAATGAAAAGATTTAAACTCGCAACAATTTTTCTTGCAGCACTCGGTTTTGTTATGTTCACCGGCCACAGCGCTCAATGCAGTGATGAACTTTTTGATCTCGGCGCGTACTGGATGCCCCTGACTGAAGGCAACACCAAATCCTTTGAAGAAAAAAACCGAAACAATCCCGTAACCAGCGAGCCATACTACTACACGCAGACCGTGCAGGGCAAAGAGACGGTCAAAGGCGTTGAAGGGGTTAAGGTGGTGGTTACCGACAGTAATGTTCCCATGGGCACCAACGCAAAAGGCGCATATAACGTCATTGTTCCGGACCTGTCCGAATACAAGGTTACCATTAAAAACTATTTTCCGGGAAACAGTACGTATAATTTCAGAGGATCCTATCAGATACCCACGCCGTTTACAAAATCCGCACGCTACGTAAAGCCGGGGGCCGTAGGAGACTGGTTCCAGGTCACGAGCATTGCAACCTGTTTTGACGATAATGTGAATATATTCGGGCAGAAAAAATTGAACAACATGGCAATAGATACCTCCACCACTGTTGTGGCGGTAAAGAACCTGGGATTTGAAGATGTGACCGTGCCTGCAGGCACATTTACCGACTGCATGAAATCCAGGGTAACCGTCTCTGCCGGCTATGCGCAGAGACCGGAAAACAATGTGGGCATAGAGATAATCAGCTGGTCGGCAAAAGGCATCGGCGAAGTGAAGAATGAAACCTCCATGATGATGGCAAATGAATATAACTTCTACCCGTTCAATACTGTTGAGAGCGGCGTGATAACAGAGCTGGTATCGGCAACAATTGACGGCGTGAGCTATCCCAGGTGATGAAGTAAGCATTGATCGGAGATGAGCGCATGTTCCGGTGTGCCGGGAGATGCGCTCATATTTTAAAGTTATTGCATCAGCCCGCAATAATGCATTAGAATCGGCACAGCATTCACCGGCTATCAGCCGTACACACACCAGACAACCTGTACAGTACGCGGGGGTATACTATGACGCTGGAGGCACAGAGACTTTTTCGTGCATCTTTTCTCATGCTTTTCATGATAAGCGCCTTCCTGCTGCTGCCGGTACAACATGAATGCCGTGCCGAAGACAGCGATCAGCCCGCCGACCTCTCCACCGAGCTTAAGAAACTCGACCTCAGCCAGCTCATGGATATCGAGGTTATTTCCGTGTCAAAAAAGCTGGAAAAGCTTTTGCGCTCACCTGCAGCAATATTTGTCATCACACAGGAAGACATACGCCGCTCAGGCGCCACCAGCCTGGCCGACCTGCTTCGCATGGTACCGGGCATCCAGGTCGCGCGCAAGGGGCCCAATGGCTGGAGCATAAGCACGCGGGGCCTTTTCGGGGCCCGCGAGGGAACGAGCATGATCAACCTGCGTGTCGACGGCTGCTATCTGCCGGCCACTGCCCTGCAGAGCGTGGATATCGTTCTCGGGAATATCGAGCGCATCGAGGTCATCCGGGGGCCTGGCTCGACAGTCTGGGGCACCAAGGCGGTGAGCGGCGTTATCAATATCATAACAAAGCATGCAAAAGACACGCAGGGCGGCCTGGTGACCGGGGCAGTTGGGAGCGATAAGGAGGGGTTTGGCGGCGTTCGGTACGGCGTGAAGCTGCAGGAAGGCATGTACTTGACCACAAGCGCCAAATACCAGCAGTTCGGAACGGTTGACAGCGCCGTGCACCTTCGAGACCCGCAATACAAACAGGGCTCATTCAGACTTGACTGGGACCTGTCTCCGGTCGACCGGTTAATGTTTACAGGATCATATGGAAAGAACCTTGGTGAAAGTTTTGACAGTTTCAGCGCAGGTGATTTCCGCTGGCCGACCATAGAACGCTATACAAGCAGGTCGGATGTTGAAGGATCGCACCTGATGGGAAGATGGGAGCACACGTTTTCACCAACCTCAGACATGGTGCTTAAGTTTTATTATGATCATGGGGAAAATACTTTCCATGTTCAGGGAGAAGATGTCAATCTGCGGCATCAGAATTTTCCGAAATATAATTATTACGACCTTGACTTCCAGCACAGATTTAATCTTATGAACCGGCATGATGTTGTCTGGGGCGCTGAGCTCAGGATAGAAGACGACACGTTTGAAAAATTCCCCGCCATTACCCACAATCCTGAAAGCAGGACGGAACATTATTACAGCAGCTTCATTCAGGATGAAATAACCATCATTCAAAGCAGTCTCATTCTTACCCTGGGTTCGAAATTTGAATATAACAGCTTCTGTTTTTTTCAAGCGCATCCCAGTGCGCGGCTGCTCTGGACACCGCATCACCGGCACACCTTCTGGCTGGCAGTGTCACGGGCTGCACGAACAGACCTCAGATCCGAACATGATATAACCGTAAACGTAGGGACTATGCCCGAACCCGGCGAGATCCACATTCTCCGGGCCGGCGTTCTTAAAATACGCAATTACGGTAATGTTGCTCCTGAAAAGCTCACCGCGTATGAAGCAGGCTACCGCGTCCAGCCCGCGGCTTCCTTTACGCTGGACACGACCGCATTTGTGAATCATTACGATCACTTTATGTCAGGTAATGACGGGCAGAAATATGTGGAATGGCATCCGCGGTATTTTATACCTTACTGGGACTATGGCAACAACATGGATGCCAAGTCCTGCGGCATAGAGGCTGTTGCCACCTGGCAGGCAGCCCCGTGGTGGAAGCTGCAGTCAACCTATACGCATCTTCATTTCAATCTTCATTTCAGCGGAGTTGATCCCTACGCCCAGGGCATAAAAGAACTAAACCCCAGGAACCAGTGCACCCTTCGGTCGCTGGTCGATATCACCCGGCAGATTGAACTTGATACGAACATATACTTCACTGATCGCATCAGCGGGCATGACCTGCGCAGCTACGCCAATCTTATGGTCAGGCTCGGCTGGAAGCCTGTTAAAGGCCTTGAGCTGTCATTGGTCGGTGCAAACCTGCTGCGGGACCGCCACACCGAACTGCTGACCGCCGGCAAAAA